>SKSR01000347.1 GCA_007122885.1 Gemmatimonadota bacterium | reverse complement strand
TCGAGCCGCAGGGCCGACGGGCACCGTCACTCGGGCCGGGCTGCGTGAGGTCCAAGAGGGACTGCGCGGCGTCGTCCGCATCCCGGGAGGCACCGGGAATGCCCTGTCTCGAGGTGATTTCTCCATTCCGGTCATGGGCAAGACCGGCACCACCAACAACTTCCGGGACGCGCTTTTTGTCGGCTCCACGTATGGGCGCGAGGGAATCACCGTGGCGGTCAGAATCGGTTTCGACGACAATCGATCGCTGGGTGAAGGGGAGACGGGTGGTCGGGCGGCGCTCCCCATCTTCCGGGAAATCATGCTGCGCACGTACGCAGATGAGTTGGCGGGTCCCATTCCCGAATTTCCACAGGAGATGGATGCCGCCATTGATGAGTATCGAACTCGAACGACCCAAACCGCGGAGCTGTTGAGGGCGCTGGAAGCGTGGAAGGAGGTGCCCCTCTCACCGCCGACCTCGGGGCGACGGATCCTACTTGATCCTTCGTCGCCCTGCGTGCCCGGCGCAGTGCGCCGCTGCAGGTAGAGGGTCGCGCCAAGCGGCCTCAACCGCGCTGTTCTTGGAGTGCCTCAAGGAGGACGTCCAGGTCCACCGGCTTGACGAGATGGGCGTCGAAGCCGGCTTCGAGGGCCATCTCTTGGTCCCGCTCCTGCCCCCACCCGGTCATGGCGATGAGGAGCATCTCACCTCCCCACGGCTCAGATCGGATTCTCCGGGCCACTTCGTAGCCGTCCATGCGGGGCATTCCGATGTCCAGCAGCACGATGTCCGGTCGGTGCTCTTGCGCCTTTTCGAAGGCTTCGGATCCGTTCGCCGCCGTCTCCACCTCATACCCCTTCCCCTCCAGCACCAGGGCCAGGGTCTGCCGAAGGTCGAAGCTGTCCTCCCCCAATACGATGCGCCGAGCCTCGGTGGAGCGCCGCCGTTTCCCGGAACCGGCCGGCTCCCCGGCACCTTCCACTTCCCGCGCTTCGGTGTCGGCTGCCTGGATTCGCATGAGGAACTCGCTTCCCAGTCCCGGCCCTGCGCTCTTCGCCTCGATGCTACCCCCGTGGAGCTCGACGATGGACCTCGCCAACGAAAGCCCGATGCCGAGCCCCTCGCCCGGAACGCCCTCGTCCGCCTGTCCGAACATCTCGAAAACGCGGGCGCGCTCCTCGGCCGTCATTCCAACTCCCGTGTCGGCGACACGGATCACTACCTCCCCGTCATCCGTCTCCACCGTCACGCGGATCTCCCCGCCAACGGGCGTGAACTTGTACGCGTTGTGCAGGAGGTTGTTGACCACCTGAGCGATACGAACCCGGTCCGCGTCCACCTTGATCGGCTCCTCCGGGACGGACGCGGAGAGCCGTAATCCACCTTCCTTAGACAGGGGCGAACTGTCCGCGATCACCTGCCTGACTACGGCGGCCACATCGATTCGCTCCCGCCTGAGGGCCATCTTTCCCAGGGAGATCCGGCTCACATCGAGGAGATCATCGATGAGTCGCACCAAGTGCGATGACTGTCGTTCGATGATCTCCGTCATCGCCCGCACGGGGGCGGACTCCTTGCCTTCTTCTCCCAGGGCGTACAGGGCCGTCCGTATCGCCGCCAGCGGGTTTCTGAGCTCGTGGGAGAGGGTGGCGAGAAAGGCGTCTTTCCGGCGGTGGGCTTCCTGGAGCTCCTCCTCGGCCTTTTTCTGTTCCGTGCGGTCGCGAACCGTGCCTACGAGTCGGACCGGGCGGCCCTCCGAGTAGGTTACGGCCCCGGTCGCCTGGACCCACCGCGTCGTGCCATCCCTCCGATTGATGACGCGGTATTCCGCGTTGTAGGAGGCATCGTCGTCCGGATCGAGGGCCCTCTCGAGAGCGACCTGCACCGAGCCCCGGTCATCTGGGTGGACGCTGCTGAGCCAGAGGTCGTACGAAATGGGTTCATCCTCATCGACGCCCCAGATCTCGCGGGTACGCTCATCCCATACGACCACTCCCGTGGAAGGGTGGTACTCGTGGGTGCCGATTCCGGCTGCGACCTTGGCGAAGCGAAGACGCTCTTCGCTTTCACGGAGCTCCTGCTCCGCTCGCTTGCGCTCGGTGATGTCGATCATCGCCGCGAGGGCCCCGCGAGGGTTGCCATCCCGATCGTATACGGGAATCGCATTGCCGAAGAGATGCATCACCCGGCCATCTCGGAAGCGGATCTCCCACTCCTGGTCGTACCTCGGCTCCCCCTGGGCGGCTCGATGGATCGGCATCTTTTCAAGGGAAACCTCCACCCCGTCCTGGAGAACGCGGAAGTGTCGGGGCCGTTCCGACTCTTCAGCGCTCAACGAAAGGTTCCCGTCCAGGGGCACGCGGAAGGCCTCATGGGCTCTGCGGTTTCCCGTGATCCGTCGGGTCTGTGGATCGTGGGCCTGGACGACCACTGCCGGAACCGAGTCCATGAGCGCCGACAGCTCGTCGGCCCGCTCCCGGCTCTCCAGCAAGGCCCGCTCCGCCTCCCTTCGCTCCCCTATGTCCCGGGCCACAACGCACGTGCCCGTCACTTGCCCCTCGTCGTCACTGATCGGAGAGGCGGACAGGGAGACGCGGAGCCGTCGGCCGTCCTTCGTCTGACGCACCGTTTCGAAGCGGCTCACCCGCTCGCCCCGCTTGAGGCGATCCCTGATCGAAGGGATCTCATCGGCGTGGGCGTCGGGAACCAGCATGGACACCGATCGCCCGGTCGCCTCCTCCCGGGTGAAACCGTAGAGCCGCTCCGCCCCGGCGTTCCAGCTCGTGATGATGCCCTCCAGGTCCGTGCTGAAGATGGCGTCCTCGGAGGTATCGAGTATGGCAGCGAGGCGGGCCCGAAGCTCTGCCTCCGACTCCGGCTCTTCCGGTCGGTTTCGAAAAGGTGGCTTATCCACGAGTCGAGTAAGGATCTCCTCGTACGGATCGTAGGGATACGGACCGGGAAAAGATGGGGCCCGCCCCCCCTCGGGTCCCTTTCTGGGCAAGGGTGGGCTGAGGGATGAGAAGAAGGGGCAAGCCCGGACGGTGATCTTGAGTTTCCATTCGTGCAAATTTCACGCCATGGCGGTGCTAGCCATGGGGCCCCGAAGGCGATGGAGGCCCCTCTCCACGACCGGCCGACAGGAGACTGGACGGGTCGAGTTGCGCACAAGGCGGGAGAAAGTACGGTTCTCCCGGTATCGGGGCCGCCATCGAGGCCGTGGGTCTACCTCCGGGTCGGAGTCCACCCCTCCGTCTCGAGTCCCCCGGCCGGACATGGGACGCCCGAACCGAGTGTGGCGAGCGAACGGCATACCCCCCCGGGGCCGGGGACATGCCCAACCCCGTCCATGCCGTCGGAGCAGATCCATGGGCCGGAGGGGACTGGAACGATCATTCCCCAGCGGGGGGCACTGCCTCCTGGGAGGGCTGGCCGGACGGTTGATCGGGGCGGGGTGCTTCGGCTTCGGTCCTCGGCCGGACCAGGCGGGCGGCCACGAACCCTCCGAGGAGGAGGAGAGCCGCCGCGGCGGTGGCGTCCGCGAGGCGTCTCCCCGGGGGACCCTTGCGGATCGGAGCCAGGCGGGATGCGGGTCGGGTGGCGTTCCGAAGAGCCCCCGCCAGGGCCTTCCCGGTGGGGTGCCGCTCCCCGGGAGCGCCGGCGAGGGTTCGCGAGATCACGGAGGCCAGGGCGGAATTCAGATCGGGACGCAGCCCTCGGAGATCCGGGGGCCGGGCCTCCTGGATAGCCTTCAGGAGCGCGGCTCGGTCTCCCCCCTGGAAGGGGCGATCCCCGGTGAGCATCTCGAACAGGACCACCCCCAGAGACCAGAGGTCGGAACGGCCGTCCACCGCCTCCCCGGCCAGCTGTTCCGGGCTCATGTAGGCCACGGTTCCCCCGGTGCTTCTGGAGCATCCGTCCTGGCCGACGGCCCGTGCGATCCCGAAGTCCACCACCTTCACCCGCCCGGTTGCGTCGAAGAGGAGGTTTTCCGGCTTCACGTCCCGGTGCAAGATCCCTCGGGCGTGGGCGGCATCCAGGGCGTCGGCCACCTGCACGGCGATCCGGACGGCCTCTTCAGTCGGAAGGGGACCTCTGCGGAGCCGGTCCCGGAGCGTCCCCCCCGAATAACCCGCCATGGCGATGAACGAGCGACCTGAGGCGTCCTTCCCCACTTCGTAGACCGTACCGATGCAGGGATGATCGAGGGCCGACGCCGCACGGGCCTCCTCCAGAAGACGGGTCTCGTGCTCCGTGGTGGGGGGGAAAAACTTCAGGGCTACGGAACGGTCCAGGACCGGATCGTGAGCCGCGTATACCGCGCCCATCCCTCCCTGGCCCAGGGGGCGGACGACCCGATATCGACCCACCTCGTCCCCTGGAGAGGGACCGAAGGTGGGGTCCCTCGGGACGTCGGATCCTTCGTGGAGAGCGTCCACGTCGCGGAGCAGGGCCCTGGCGTGGCCGGACTGGAGCCCCCTGGCCAGCCCCGAGAGAGCATCCCCACCGGCCTCCACCTCCTCGTGGGCCCCCAGGAGCCTTCGGACTCGGTTCAGGACGGCCTCGTCGTCCATCGCACTCTCCCGAAGGAAGGAGTCCCGTTCCATCGGGGCTCGTTCCAGGGCGCCCTGGAAGAGCTCCGATATCCGGTCCCAGCTTCCCCCGTGTTGAGACCCGACATCCGGGTCCCCAGGGGGGTGCGCGCTCACCCTTCCTCCTTCCTGCTCACGTTTCTTGTCCGCCCCTCTCGGTTTCCAACGTGTCGTGGAGCCAGGCTCGAGCCAACGCCCAGTCCCCCTTCACGGTCCGGGGGGAGATTCCCAGGGTCTCTGCCGTCTCCTGCACGCTCAGTCCCCCGAAGAAGCGTAGCTCCACCACCCGGGCCAGCCGGGGATGGGCCGCCTCCAGGGTTCCCAGGGCCCGATCCAGGTCCAGGAGATCGGACGCGTAGTCGTCCAAGGCCAGGTGTTCCTCCGCCAGCGTCACCTGGGCGAGATCCCCACCCCGCTTGGCCGCATTCCGGCGGCGGGCCGCGTCCACCAACACCCGCCGCATGGCCTGAGCCGCCGCCCCGAAGAAGTAGGCCTTCCCTCGGGTGCCCACCCGCTCGTCATCGGCCAGTCGCAGGT
>SKSR01000114.1 GCA_007122885.1 Gemmatimonadota bacterium | reverse complement strand
CGGCAGCGAATGTGAAAGGTACCCCAGGCATCCTCCATCGTGCCCAGGGATCGGGCCGGTATGCCGTGGTTGCGAGCCATCCGGTGGACCTCGTCCTCATCGGCCGGATCGCAGGAAACCAGGATCCGCCCCTGGTCCTCTCCGAAGAGGAGTGGAACCGGGTCGATCCGGTCCTGGAGCTCCACGTGGATGCCCAGTGGATCCTCCCCGTCGCCCAGTGCCGCCTCCGCCAGAGCGCAGGCCAGGCCCCCTTCGGAGCAGTCGTGAGCCGACCTGAGAAGCCCCCTTTCGATGAGCGCCAGCACACCATGTTGGAGCCGGCGCTCTTCCAGAAGGTCCACCTCCGGTGGCTCGCCCTCCACCTTTCCGTGCAGGTGGTAGAGCCACTCGGAGCCGCCCAACTGTCCCTTGTTTTCTCCCAAGAGGACGATCACGTCCCCTTCCGCCTGGAAAGCGTGGCCGGTCACTCGATCCAGATCCTCGATCACCCCCACCATTCCCACCACAGGGGTGGGATAGATGGCCTTTCCGCCCGTTTCGTTGTACAGGGAGACGTTCCCGCCGGTGACCGGGGTCTCGAAGAGCTTGCACGCTTCAGCCATCCCCAGAACCGCCTCCCGGAGTTGGTGATAGATCTCGGGACGGAGAGGACTTCCGAAGTTCAGGTTGTTCGTCACGGCCGTCGGGAGGGCCCCTGTACACACCAGATTCCGGGCCGCCTCGGCTACGGCGATCATCGCTCCCCGGCGGGGGCTCAGGTAGGTATAACGGGCGTTGCAGTCGGTAGTGGCCGCCACCCCTTTTCCGGTTTCCCTGATTCGGATCACACCCGCGCTTCCCCCCGGCCGGATGACCGTCTGGGTGCGGACGGTGGTGTCATACTGGTCGTAGACCCAGCGCTTGGAGGCGATGTTGGGAGAGCTCAGTAGGTTCAGAAAAGCCGCCTCCAAGTCCCTTTCCTGCCGGGCCAGGGGAGCCGGGTCCGTGTCCCGGAGACGCCGGACCTCGTCGCTCTCCACGCCCTCCCGCTCGTAGGTGGGGCAGCCCTCGGTGAGGGGAAGGGCCGGGATATCGGCCACCACCGCTTCTCCGTCCCGGACCCGGAACATACCGTCGTCGGTCACAGTGCCCACCGGCTCCGCTTCCAACTCCCACCGGGCCAGGATCTCCCGAACCTGCTCCTCTTGGCCCTGCTTGGCCACCACCAGCATCCGCTCCTGGGATTCGGAGAGGAGGATTTCGTACGGGGTCATCCCCGGCTCCCGGACCGGCACCCGGCTCGTGTCGATCTCCACACCACTCCCGGACCGTCCGGCCATTTCCGACGCCGATGACGTGAGTCCGGCCGCCCCCATGTCCTGGATCCCTACGATGTGGCCAGAGCGGATGAGCTCCAGGGAGGCCTCCAAGAGGAGCTTTTCCGTGAACGGATCTCCGACCTGGACCTGGGGGCGGCTGGCTTCCGAGTCCTCGGACAACTCCTCCGATGCGAAGGTGGCGCCGTGGATCCCGTCCCGTCCGGTCCGGGCGCCCACCGCCATGAGAGTGTTCCCCACGCCTTCCGCCTCCGCCCGGATGAGCTGATCTCGCTTCATCAGGCCCAGGCACATGGCGTTCACGATGGGGTTGCCCGCGTGACCTCGGTCGAAGTAGACCTCCCCGCCGATGTTGGGGACCCCCACGCAGTTTCCGTAGTCACCGATGCCCCGCACGACTCCCGTGAAGAGGTAACGTACCCGCGGGTCTTCCAGGTCCCCGAACCGGAGGGAGTTGAGAAGGGCGACGGGACGAGCTCCCATGGTGAAGACATCTCGGAGGATCCCTCCCACACCGGTAGCCGCTCCCTGATACGGCTCCACCGCCGACGGATGGTTGTGGGACTCGATCTTGAATGCCAGCGCCATCCCGTCGCCCACGTCGATGACCCCTGCGTTCTCGCCGGGGCCCTGGATAACCCAGGGAGCCTCCGTGGGGAGGAGCTTGAGAAGCCGCTTGGAATTCTTGTAACCACAATGCTCCGACCACATGGCCGAGAAGATGCCCAGCTCGGTGAAGGTGGGCGTCCGGTCCAGGATCTCGACGATCCGCCCGTATTCCTCCTCGGAGAGGCCGTGATCGGCCACTACTTCCGGGGTGATCTCCGGGTCCTCGGGCCGGGGGGCCGGACCTGCTCCATGGGTCGCTCCGTTTCTATCGGGCTGCCTCACGTGCTCTCGACTCCGTGGCTCGCCGTTCGCTTCTCTCGACGGGACGCGGTTGTCCCGGGTCAAGGCTCCACACCCCGGTCCCTTCCGGGGTTCTTTCCATCTGGATCCAACCGGGCCCGGATATGCGGACCCGGGCTCAGGCTTCCACCGCCGCCCCCTCTAGGTGGCGGACGAGGGAGGTGAAGACGCCGAGGCCGTCAGTGGAGCCCAGAATCGCCTCCACGGCCCGTTCCGGATGGGGCATGAGCCCCAGCACGTTTCCGGCCTCGTTGATGATCCCCGCGATGTGATGGGCCGATCCGTTGGGGTTCGCCTCAGGGGTGGTTCGGCCCGCCCGGTCCACATACCGGAAGACGATCCGGCCTTCACCTTCAAGCATCGACAGGGTCTCCTCGTCCGCGTGGTAGTTTCCTTCCCCGTGAGCGATGGGCATCCGGAGCACTTCACCCTTCGTGTAGTCCCGGGTGAACGGGGTCTCCGGATTCTCCACCCGTAGGTGCACGTCGTGGCTCAGGAAGGTCAGTCCCCGGTTCCGGAGCAGAGCGCCCGGGAGGAGCTCCGACTCGCAAAGGATTTGGAATCCGTTGCAGATTCCCAGGACTGCCCCTCCATCCCGTGCGAAGTCGACAATGTTCTCCATGATGGGGCTGAACCTGGCGATGGCTCCGGCTCTCAGGTAGTCACCGTAGGAAAAACCTCCCGGAAGGATCACCGCGTCGGCTCCGGCCAGCGATCGGTCTCCGTGCCACTGAAAGCGGGCCTCTACGCCGACCACGTCCCGGAGAGCCTTGTAGCAGTCGTAGTCGCAGTTGGAGCCCGGAAAGGTGACCACCGCGATCTTCATTCTCCGCCTCCCTCCATCGGCACCGGATCGGGCTGCTCGTCGGCCAGGTGGACCTCGAAGTCCTCCGTAACCGGGTTGGCCAGGAGCTTTTCGCACATCCGGCGTGCTCGGGCCCGGGCCTCGTCTCCATCCGGTGCTTCCAGATCCAGCGTGATGGCCTTGCCCACCCGGACCTCCGGAACCCCCTCGAACCCCAGGGACGACAGAGCGTGCTGGATGGCCTTCCCCTCCGGGTCCAGGAGCCCCGGCCGTGGCCGAATGAGGATTTCCACTCGATGAAGCGTCACGTCTCCCTCTCCCTCTGCTCGGTTTCCATGGATGGGTGTTCTCCCACCCCGTCCTCGTCTTTCAGGTCCCGCATTTCCGACTCATCCGGCGAGAGCTCCCCGTAGTCCAGCGTTCGAAGCTCCGCTCCTCCTTCGTCCTCCTCCTCGTCCAGGAGGGGGTCCCGGTCCGGAAGCCTTTCCAAGAGACCCAGAACCACCGAGCGGGCGAGTCCCACCGCAGTGTAGAAGAAGAGTAGCGGAAAGATCACGTACCGGGGCCAGACGAGAGCGGCGGTGGCACAAAGCGCCAAGGCCGCCAGCGTTGCTATTCCTCTGGCCGACCCCGGCGCCACCTTGGGCACCAGCGGATAGGGCACATGGCTCAGCATGAGAGCCGAAAGGAGGATGAGAAGGACGCTCACCGCCTCCGGGCCCCCGAAGTTATCGGCGAGGTACGCCTGAAAGAAGGCCGTTTCGCTGAAGGGGTAGAGGGTAGCCAGGATCATCCCTGCGGTAGGGGAGGGGAGGCCGTGGAAATATCGCTTCGCCTCGCCTCCCTGCTCCACATTGAAGCGGGCCAATCGGGTCACCACCGAGGTGATGTAGAGGAAGGAAAGGAGCCAGCCCCACGCAGAGTCGGGAAAATAGACCTGGTAGATGATGAAAGCGGGGGCCACGCCGAAGCTCACGGCGTCCACCAGCGAATCCAACTCGGCTCCGAAGTTGGACCCGGTTCGGGTGAACCGGGCCACCCGGCCGTCCAGCATGTCCAGGATCGCGGCGAAGACGATGAACCAAGCGGCCCAGATCAGGTCTCCCCGGGACGCCGCGACGATGGCGTAGACCCCGAAGAAGAGGTTCGCCAAAGTGAACGCCGACGGCAGGATGATGATCCCCTTTTGGAGCCCGCGCCGTCGCCGTCCCCTCGCTCTTCTCCGGCCCCTCGCTCTTCTCCGGAGGGGACCCGTCGCTCCGTCACCCTTCCCTTGGCCGGTTCCTCCACCCACGAACCGGTTCACGAGTGGGCCCCCTCTAGCCGTGGCGGGGTGTAGGTCTCCAGTTCCTCTCCCGTCAAACGCCGGAATAGTTGGCGATAGCGATCGGCGGCGGCCGCCACCACCTCGTCCGGCAGGGGAGGGGGGGGAGCCGTCTTCGGCCAGTCTTCCAAGCCGTCCAGGTAGTCCCGGATCGGTTGCTTGTCCAGAGACGGTTGGGACCCGCCGGGCTCGTAATGCTCGGCCGGCCAGAAGCGGGATGAATCCGGAGTGAGTACCTCGTCGATGAGGAGGAGTTCTCCCGAGTCGTCGGTGCCGAACTCGAACTTGGTGTCGGCCAAGATGATCCCCTGTTGCCGGGTCCTTTCTGCCCCGGCCTCGTAGAGCTCCAGGGAGCGCCGTCGAAGTTCCCCGGCCAATTCCGGTCCCACGCGCCCGACAGTCTCTTCGTAGGAGATGTTCTCGTCGTGCCCCTCCATCGCCTTCGTCGCCGGTGAGAAGAGGGGCTCGGGGAGCCTGTCGGCCTCCGCCAGACCATCCGGGAGCGGCTCTCCGGCGAGTGTGCCCCGATTCGTGTACTCCTTCCAGGCCGAGCCCGCCAAATACCCCCTGACCACGCACTCCACTGGCAGGGGGGCGGTCCGTCGAACGAGCATTCCCCGGCGGGCCCAGAGCTTACGGTACGGGGTCAGGTCCGGTGCCCGGGCTTCCACCTCGTCCGGGTGGACCGCCACCAGATGGTGGGCCGTGATACGCTCCAGGCGTTCCAGCCACCAAGCGGTGAGGAGGGTGAGTACCTCCCCCTTCCCCGGGACGGGTTCCTCCAACACCACGTCGAAGGCGCTCACCCGGTCCGAAGCCACCAGGAGCAGATGCTCCCGGTCCACGGCGTACAGTTCCCGGACCTTGCCCCTTCGGAGCAAGG
>SKSR01000171.1 GCA_007122885.1 Gemmatimonadota bacterium | reverse complement strand
TTCCTCCCGGAGCGGCTTCCACAGGCCTACTCCCCGCGATTCATCCTCTTCTGGGCGCTCTACTCGGTGGGGGCGTGGGCCTGGATCGTGGCGCTCCTCGGGGCCGGACGCCTCTTGATCGGGGGGCCGGGAAGGATCATGCGGTACGCCGGTACCCGTGCCTACATCTGGTATCTCCTCCACCAGACGGTGATCGTGGGCGGGGCGTACCTGCTCGTCCAAAGCGATGTGGGAGTGGGGTGGAAATACGCTGCGCTACTCGTCGGGGCCTTGGCCGTCACGCTCGCGGGAGCCGAAGTGCTGGCCCGCATGGGAGTCGTGGGGCGGGCCATGGGCGTTTGGAACCAGCCTCCCCCGCTCGAAGTACCAAGGTCGGATGGATCGGAAGGGGTGTCTCGGCCGCGAAACGCGCCTCCGGCCCAGGGACCCGAACGACCAACATGAAGAGCGACGACACCCACTCCCGGCCCATACCCCCCCTTCGCGCCTCCGTGTGCTCGGTGGCCATCGCCTGCTCCGCACTCGCCGCCGCAGGTGGCTGCCTCCCACGGCCAGGGCCGAGCGCGCCGGAGTTCGCACTTCCGTGGGGTCGTGAAGTCGTCCTCGAACAGTCCGACGGCACCACCCTCAAAGCATGGTTCCGGAAAGGCCGGCCGGGTGGAGGCGCCGTCCTCATTCTCCACGGACTGGGCGCCGATCACCGGGACATGATCCCCCGCGCCCACGCCCTGAGCGAGGCGGGCTACGCGACCCTTCTCCTGGACTTCCGCGGGCACGGCGGGAGCTCGGAGAGTGAAACCACCTGGGGGCTGCGAGAGAGCGAGGACGCTCGCGCGGCGCTGGCGTGGCTGCGCGAGTCCAGCCCGGAGGAGCGGGTCGCCGTGATCGGGGTCTCCATGGGCGGGGCGGCGGCTCTCCTCGGGTCGGAACCCCTGGAGGCCGACGCCATCGTGCTCGAATCGGTCTATCCCACCCTGGACGACGCGATCCGGAACCGGATGGCGACCTGGCTTGGGCCCATCGGGGCCGTTACCGCCCCGATCTTCAAGCACGTTGTCGCGGGAGCACGCGGCGTGTCCCTCGCTGCGCTGCGGCCCATCGACCGGGTGGGCGACGTGACCGCTCCGCTCCTGGTGGCGGCGGGCACGCAGGACCCCTACACGCCCATCGGGGAAGCGTGGGCTCTCTTCGAGAAGGCACCCGAAGGCCGGAAGCAGTTCTGGAGCGTAGCGGGTGCCGGGCACCACGACCTCTATCTCTCCGCGCCGTCTGAGTATCTGGGGGTCGTGGGCGGGTTCCTGGCGAAGGCCCTGCGTTCCGGCCCGGTAGGGCCGGAACGCAGGTAGGTCCGCTCGGATACCTCCGTCGCGAGGGCACCGTCTACATGCCGGCCGACGGGGCGTCCCGATCCGTCGTCCCTTCGGGCTCGCGGCGTGAGGCGCTCCGGTGGCCAGCGTCGGTTGACGCGGGCTCCCCTTCCCCCGGAGTTCGGGACAGGTAGCTCCTCGACGCCCCCTCCTCGTCTCCCGCCAGCATGTCCAGGATGAGGCAAGTCCAGCCGAACTTCCGCGCGCCATGGCCCTCACCGGTCAGCGGGTCGTAGAACTCTCGGAGCCCCTCGCGCGCCACGACGCGGACCCAGCCGTCCCGCACCCGGTCCGCTTCGCGTTTGTACCCGAGCCGGATCAAGCCGAGCCATATGAGCCACGCGGAGTTCGCCCAGGCCGGCCCGCGCCAGTAGGCCCGAATCCACCTCCCGATGCCCTCCGCGTAACCGGGCATGTCCGGCGGGACGGAAGGAATGGGCACCGGCGTGAGGAAGTGGGGGATCAGGTGCTCCTCGACCATACGCCGCCCGATCTCCTCGGGGAGGTCCGGGAGCGCGAGTGGGCTGAGGGACGCCCACGTCACGATCCGAGGGCGATCACCACTCGGTGCCACTTCATCGAAAAAGAGTCCCAGCTCCGGGTCCCACAGGCGGTCCACGAGCGCTGGGGTGACGGAGGGCTCGCCCAGAGCCTGGCACGAAAGAGACCACAGGACGTTCGTCAGCACCTCACAGACCACGGGGCCCCCGGCGTCGCGGATGCGCCGGGCATCGAACCCCAGACGCCGATTGCGGTGCACCAGCAGGGGGAAACCCAAGCGGGCGTGCGCCCTCCACGTCCAGATCGGATCGAACTTCGGCGAAGCGTCCAGCCCCGATTCGTCGGGCTGAACGATCCAGACCAGGTCGTCGCCCTCGAGGTGCCGGTGCTCACGGATCCAGGCGTGGTGGAGCGCGAGCCGGGGCTCGGCGGCCGGATCCCTCCCACACACCCGCCAGGCCCAGGCGAGCATGGGGGGCTGGATGGTCTCCGTGTGGAGCGACCAACGCCCGAGAACGTTGTAGAAGGGCAGGCGATGCCAGTGGACGGCCGAGTCCCAGAAGATGGTGTGGCCGATGAAGCCGTCCTCACGCTGCGCTCCGAGGAGGGAGTCGAGTTCCGCTTGGGCCCGTCCGGGGTCTTCCCTGCGGCGCGCCATGGCGCAGAAGCAGGAGTCCCAGTACCACTGCCAGGGGTAGCGGATGGGACTCGGACGGGTGTAGGCGAAGTCCCGCCCCTTCCTCGTACCGGAGCGCCAGTTGTTGTCGAGAACGGCCCTGGCCCGGGTGGCCGCCCGGTCGACTTCCTCCGGGGTCACCGGGTCCGGGTTGTCGGCATCGGCGGAGGGCGGGGCGGCACCCCGGGAGCTGGCGGTGCTGGAGCCAGCCCCTTCGCCGCCGGCGGACGGTGGGAGTCCGGTGGAGTCGGCCGACCCGCGGATCCGGCCGTCGGGCGTCTTTCCATGGGGGTCGATTGGATTCACGGCTGGACGTCCTGTGGAAGGTGGTCTCGTCGCGCGGCTCGGACCGGATCAGAGGGGCGGGGCCCCGACAGCGCCCTCGTGGTTTTCACCATGCATGGATCGGACCAGCGTGGCCGACGGTCCGGCCGGTACCGCTCGCCCCTGACTTGGACGTGACGGCCAGCCCCCAAACCGGCTCCCTGGGCCGATCGCTCGCCTCCAGCGCCGGCACCTCTCCCGACATGGCACACAACGTGCATTTCGTTCCAGGGCGCGCTTCAACCCCGATGTGATGTCCTCACCGGGTCCATCGGACCTGTTGGAGCACGGCCCATTCATCGACGTTTGCACCCGCGTCTCCGGGGGGGGGAGCCCCAAATGTCCCATCGCTCAGAGGAACGCACCCGCATCCCCCACGCCTGGCTGTCGCGAGGCAGCTCTCCACCCCCCGCCTCGAGGCGCGAAGCTGGCCGGCCCCCTGTCGATCCTGGAGCCCCCGCTCGCCGGTTGGCGATGGTCACCGAGTTCTATTACCCGCACCTCGGGGGCGTTTGCGAACACGTCCACTTCCTCTCCTCCGAGCTGCGCCGAAGGGGCTGGGTGGTACACATCATCACGGGCGGCATGAAGGACGCGGAGGACCCTCCCGACGTCATTCGGTTGGGCCGGAGCGTGAGCGTGTACGCGAACGGGTCTCACGCGAGGGTGACCCTAGGCTGGCGTCTTCGGGAGCAGCTCCGGAGTGTTCTCCAGGAAGGCCGCTACGACGTCGTTCACGTCCACGGACCGCTGACCCCGTCGCTCCCCATTCTCGCCCTGGAAGAGGCCTGTTGCCCGGTGGTGGGCACCTTCCATACACCCCTTGGCCGTCACCTGGCCTACGAACTGGGGCGGAGCTACTTCCAGGGACTCATGGAACGGCTGTCCGCTTCCATCGCAGTCTCACCACAGGCCGCGGCCGGCTTCGACCGCTATTTCGAGACCTCCTGGGACATCATTCCGAACGGAGTGGATGTGGAGCACTTCCGTCCGAACGTGCCACGGCCCGACGTGCTGGAGGACGGGGTCCCCACAGTCCTCTTCCTGGGTCGCCTCGACCCTCGCAACGAACTCGGGACGACCTTGAAGGCGTTTTTGCACCTCCGTGCGGCGACGCCCGACCCACTTCGGCTCCTGGTCGTTGGAGGCGGGCCCCTTAAGAGGTGCTACGAGTTCCGCGCCCGGAAGGACCACGGGGTGCGCTTCATGGGACCGCTGCTGGAAGGGCGCCCCGGGTACTACGCCCACAGCGACGTCTATGTGTACCCCACCACCCTGGGCACTTTCGGTATCACCCTCCTCGAGGCCATGGCCTGCGGCACCCCGGTGGTGTCCGGTGACCTCCCCGCCTTCCGGAACGTGGTGAGGGAAGGGAAGGAAGGGTTCTTCGTGCCGCTCCGTGACCCGGTAGCCTTGGCGGACAAGGTCCGCACGCTGCTGGACGACCCCCTTCTGAGGAAGCGGATGGGGGAGGCCGGGCGAGCCCGTGCGCTCGAGTTCTCCTGGCCCCGAGTCACCGACCAGGTGCAACAACTCTACGAACGTGTGCTGGGGGTGCGGATCCGGTGAGCGGAGAACCACGGGAGCCCGAGGAGGACCACGCAACACCGACAGTCGCGCCCCGACTGAGGTGAAACGGGGTGGGAGATCTCGTCACGCGGGCGACCCGGACGCGGGCGACCCGGGTGAGGGTGGTGGAGGACGTCCCCCGCTAGAACGCCGTTGACGGGGATGTAGTCCCCAGGTCCTCAGGTAGGATGGACACGAACCGCATCCCTGAGATGCAGGTCGCGCTGCGGGAAGGGGATGTTGACCCCGTGCTCCTTGAAGCTATCCCAGAGGGCGAAGTAGAGGTCGCTTCGGAAGGCCCCGGGCCGATGGGCCTTCTCCACGGTCCACGCCCGGAGATCGAACTCCAAGGCGCTGTCCCCGAACCCGGTGAACCGCACATCCGGTGGAGGGGTCTCCATGGTGTCCGGGCTGGATTTCGCCGCCTCCAGGGCCAATCGCTCCACCAGCCGCACATCGCTGTCGTAGCCCACCCCGAACGGAACGCGGATCCGTACTTTCGGATCTCCGTGGCTCAGATTGGTCACCCAATCCGAGATGAACTCGGAGTTGGGAACGATGATGATGTTGTTGTCATTGGTCCGGATGCTGGTGCTCCGCGCTCCGATCCGGGTGACATCCGCCTCCACATCCCCCATGACGACACGGTCCCCCAACTGGATCGGCCGCTCCGCCAGGATGATGAGGCCGCTCACGAAGTTGTTGACGATGTTCTGGAGGCCGAACCCGATCCCGAGGCCGAGGGCCCCGGCCAGCACCGCCAGCGAGGTGAGATCCACCCCGAGGATCTGGAGGGCCACGAAGAAGCCGAAGA
>SKSR01000033.1 GCA_007122885.1 Gemmatimonadota bacterium | reverse complement strand
CTTTCGTCTCGGCGCACCTGGCCGACTTTCCCGATCCCCTCGACCTGGAGGTCGTTCCGGGCTCGTCTCCGGGAAGCTGGGGGGTGGCTGTCTCCGTTCCGGTTGGGAGCCTACGGCTCCACTGATTCGTGCTCCGTCGATCCCTGCTCCGCTGATCCTCGGGACCAACGTTCGAGCCGTGGGGGCGCGTCCCGGTCCAGGATCACGTAGGAGCGGTGTCGGAGCCAATCGCCCGAGTTCACGTAGAAGCGACCGGCTTCCACTTGGCGGAGGACGGGGACGTGCGTGTGTCCCAGGAGGACGAGGGATAGATCCGGGTCGGCCGAGAGTTGCTCAACGGCCCAATCCTCCAGGGCCTGGATCCGGGCTTTTTGTTTGGGGGTGGGGTCCTCCCTCCTCTTCTCCGTTCTGGACACTCTTTGTGCGAGCCAGGCGCCCAGGTCCGGGTGAGTCCAGCGAAAGAGAGTGCAAGCGACCGGGTGGCGGATCACCCTTTGCAGGAAGCGGTAACCGCGATCCCCGGCGCCGAGTCCGTCTCCGTGGGCCAGGAGAGTGGTCCGACCGGACAGCTCCAGGCGAACGGGCTCCCGGTGGAAGCGGACCCCGATCTCATCGGTGAGAAAGCTGGCTCCCCACCAGTCGTGGTTCCCTCCCGTCAGGTGGACTCGGATCCCAGCGTCCACCAGGTCTGCCAGGGTCCCGAGCACCCGTGTGTGGCCCCTGGGGATGACCGTTCGGTATTCGAACCAGAAATCGAAGAGATCGCCGTTGATGACGACCTCCTCCGCATCGCCCCCGGCGGCCTCGAGCCAATCTCGAAAGGCTCGTTCCCTTCCCCGGGAATGGGCCCCGAGATGAACATCGCTGGCCACGTAAGTACGTCCTGCGGTCATGGCGGCGGAAGTTATCCGCCTTCCCAGGAAAGGAACAGGCGGTCGGTGGGAGGGGGCGGGGACCTTCGTTACCTTCCCTCCGGTACGAGTGGAAAGAACGTGGGGCCGCATGGCCTCCTGCCCCCGCACACGTAACCGGAAGCCCATGACGAGTTCTTCAACGACCCATCGGACACCGACCCCTCCGCGCGCTCCGCTCGCGGGAACCTCCATTCCGGCCGTCCTCCGGCCTCCCCTTGTCCTGTGCCTGGTGGCGGTCGTTTTGGTTTCGGGATGTGGAGGCGGGCCCGATGCGCCGCCACCCGCTCCGATCGACGCGGATCAGGTGGTGCTCGGCGTCGAACGGGCTACAGCGCTCGACGGAGCCCATCGGGTGATCTTCGATTGGAGTGCTTCTGAGCCGGGCTCTCGCTTTCAGGGTCGAGGAGTGGCCCGAGTGGAGGCCCCACACTACGCCCGGCTCGATCTCTTTACGGGTGGTGGAGAAAGCGTCCTTTCGGCTGCCCTGGTAGACGGCGAGGTTCGAGGTTCGTCCGGGGAGCTCGGGGGACTCCCTCCGCCCGCCCTTTTCTGGGGAGCGTTGGGGGTGTTCCGTCCTGGCCGGAGTGGAAACCTCCAGGGAGCCCAGAACCGGCGGGACGGAACGACCGAGGTGACCTTCCGGTACCCGGGGGACACCCAGGTTCGATACCGCCTCCAGGGCCGGCAGATCGAAGCGGTGGAGCTGCTCCGGGGCGGTCGGGTAGTTGAGGAGGTGACGTTGGAGCGGGGGGAACAGCCACCCTTTCCGGTGGAGGCCCGCTACCGGCACTTGGGGGAGCGAAGGGAGTTGAGGATCACCCTTGAAGAGACCGAGAATGTGGAGTCGTTTCCTCCGGACATCTGGGAACCGAGCCGGTAGGCTACTGGTCCTCGTTTCGACGGTCGTTCTTCTGGCGGGTTGCAACTACACGTTTCGAGCAGGGAGTGGACTGCCCGCCCATGTCCGGACCATTGCCATCGTGCCTTTCGAGAACGACACGGGCCGCTTCGAGCTCACGGACGAGATCCACCGGGTGCTCATGGACGAGCTTCCTGGCGCGTTCGGGGTCACGGCGACGGGTGAGAACTCGGCCGACGCGGTGGTTACGGGGACGATTCGGAGCTACGAGGATGACGCACCCTTGTTCAGGCCCGGTGAGGAAGAGGGACGGGTGGATGTGGTCGAGAGGCAGGTGACGATCACGTTGGAAATACGGATCGTCGATGTGGCCGAGAACCTCATCCTCTGGGACGACACCTCTCTTCGAGTTCAGGGCGAGTATCTGGAGGCCTCCGAAAGTGAGGAAGCGGGGCGGGAAGAGGCGATTGGGAGACTGGTCCGGAGCATCGTCGACGGGATCCAGTCCGACTGGTGATGTCGGAGGCCGAAGGAATGGGGGGGAGTGTGGACCGGATCAGGCTCGGCACGCGCGGCTCGACCTTGGCTCTCGCTCAGAGCCGATGGGTGGAGGCACGGCTCGGTGAGCTGGGGGTGGAGGTCGAGGTGGAGGTCATACGTACGACCGGGGACCGGATATGGGACCGTCCGCTCCCGGAGATCGGGGGGAAGGGCCTCTTCACCAAGGAGCTGGACCAAGCCCTCCTTGATGAGCGGATCGATCTGGCCGTCCATTCCTTGAAAGACCTCCCCACCGAAGGCGAAGAGGGGCTCGTTACCGCTGCCATCCCCGTCCGGGAGGACCCAAGGGACGTGCTCATCGGACCCGAGGGCGCCTCCGAGGATCTTGGCTCCCTTCCCGAGGGGGCCCGGGTGGGTACGAGCTCCCTGAGGCGTCAGGCCCTTGCACTCGCATTCCGCCCTGACCTGGAAGTGGCGCCGATCCGAGGGAATCTGGATACCCGGATCGGAAAGGTCGACGAAGGCGAGTACGATGCCATAGTGGTAGCTGGAGCCGGGGTTCGCCGGCTCGGGCGGGGGGAGCGGGTGTCCGAATGGTTCGAGCCCACGGCGTGGCTCCCGGCTCCCGGCCAAGGTGCCCTGGGTCTGGTGACCCGGGCTCACGCCCCGGAGATCCGGGAGCTCCTCTCGGCTCTGGACGACGGGGAGGCGCGTATCGCTGTAGTCGCCGAGCGGAGTCTCCTGGCCGCGCTGGAAGGAGGCTGTCGGCTGCCCGTGGCCGCCCTGGGGGTCCCCTATCCCGGAGGGCTCAGGCTGTGGGGCATCGTGGCGTCACCGGACGGCCGACACATGGTTCGTGGGGACGGTACCGGGCGAGCTGAGGACCCGGAGGGGTTGGGACGTCAGGTGGCCGACCTCCTTCTGGAGCGGGGTGCAGAAGAGATCCTGAGGGGGCTCAGGTCTCCGGGGGAGCGGCCGGAGATCCAGCCCTGATTGCCGCAACCTCGGGTCGCCGGTCGGCGGACCGAGCGTTTTTCCTCTCCCATCGTCCAAATCCCATCCCTTGGAGGTTTGCTGAATGAGCCTGCCTGACGAACCACATGCTGGTCGGCGGCGGGCCGGTCGAGCGCCCGACGCACTCCGGCCCGTCACCCTGTCCCCGGGATGGGCCCCCTATGCCGAAGGTTCATGCCTGGTTACCGCCGGGGAAACCCGGGTCCTCTGCACGGCCTCGGTGGACGAGGAGCTACCGGCATGGAGGGAAGGAGACGAAGCCGGCTGGGTGACTGCGGAGTACAGCATGCTGCCCCGGGCCACCCATTCCCGTACCCGAAGGGAACGGGGGCCCCTTCGGGGACGGACTCAGGAGATCCAGCGGCTCATCGGCCGGTCGTTGCGGGCGGTCGTGGACCTGCAGGTGTTGGGTCCGCGCACCGTGATCCTGGATTGTGACGTTCTCCAGGCGGATGGTGGAACGCGAACCGCGGCGATCACGGGGGCGTGGGTGGCGCTCAGCGGTGCGTGCGCTCGACTGCAGGCGGAAGGTCGGCTCGACTCCGACCCGATTCTAGGTCCGGCGGCTGCAGTCAGTGTAGGGGTGGTTGGAGGGGAGCCTCTCCTGGATTTGGATTACCGGGAAGACTCTGCCGCCGAGGTGGACTTGAACGTGGTCGCCACCGGTGGCGGAGAAATCATCGAGGTGCAGGGAACGGCCGAGGGAGCACCGTTCTCCGTGGAACGGCTTCACGGGCTTGTGGATCTGGCCCTGGCGGGAATCCGGGAGCTCTCTGCTGCGCAGGAGGCCGCTGTCCGGGAGGAAGGGTGAGCCCCGGCAGCCTCCTGTTGGCCACTCGGAGCCCGGATAAGGTTCGGGAGATCCGAAGGATTCTCGGGCCCCTTGCCGGACTCCGGCTCGTCGACCTGGACGCGGCCGGGGTGGAGGTGTTGCGGGAGGAGGACGACGTGGAGGTCTACGATACCTTCGAGGAGAACGCCCGGGCCAAGGCTCTCTACTTCCATCGCCGGACCGGCTTTCCGACGGTGGCCGACGACTCGGGGCTCGTGGTGGATGCTCTCGAGGGGGCGCCCGGCGTCCGCTCGAAACGTTTCGCCCCGGACTCGGACGTCCTTTCGGGCTTGGAGCGGGATCGGGCGAACAACGAGCACTTGCTCTCGCTTCTCGGAGACTTGGAGCTATCCCGGCGCACGGCGCGCTACGTTTGCGTGGCGAGTCTCATCGACGGGGGGGAAGAGTCGTTCTTTCGCGGGGAGGCGGAGGGGTTGATCCTGGGGCTGCCTCGGGGGCGGGGGGGGTTCGGCTATGATCCACTCTTCTACGATCGGGGGTTAGGGCTGACCTTCGCTGAAATCGAAGGCGAAGAAAAGAACCGCCGCAGCCATCGGGGCAAAGCCTTTCGGAAGCTTCGACACCACCTTCTCGAGGAGGGGGAATGAGCCCCTCAGCGTCGTCTCCCCAGGAGGTGGGGCCCACACCGGACGGCAGGCGTCTGCGGATCGCCTGGCGGGACGGGCACGTCTCCGAGTTCCAGCCGCGGTACCTCCGGAGCCACTGTCCCTGTGCCGGCTGCGTCGATGAGATGACCGGCGAGAGGATCCTGGACCCGGAAGCCGTGGACTTGAACGTCCATCCCCAGGAGATCCGTTACGTGGGGCGGTACGCTCTCCAGTTCCTCTGGAGCGACGGTCACACGACGGGGATCTTTCCGTTCGACTACCTTCGCCGACTATGCCCCTGCGAGTCGTGCAGGGTTGCCGAGTCGGGAGGGGAGTAGCCGGTACCGCCGCCCGGCAGATGGGGCTATCTTGCCGGCCGTGCGGGGCGTGGCGCAGCTCGGTAGCGCGCCTGCTTTGGGAGCAGGAGGTCCCCGGTTCGAATCCGGGCGCCCCGATTGGTCAGGATGCTCGAGAAGGTGAAGCGCCGGATCAGCGAGGCGAAGCGGAGCTAATCCGGGCGCCCCGACCCCG
>SKSR01000113.1 GCA_007122885.1 Gemmatimonadota bacterium | reverse complement strand
CCCGGGGGCCGTCCGGCCCCCGGGAAGCGGGCTTCTTCCGGCGGGGCCCGGAGCAAGTCGGATGGACGGCTGGCTACCTGGGTCCCCAGCCGGATGACGGAGGGATGGCGATGACACACAGGGGAGGCCTGAATATGAAGCGAAGTCGGTCGATTGCGCAGGTAGTCGCGCTCCTGTCCCTGGTCTTGGTGACCGGGGCGTGGGTGATTTCCTCGGATCCGCCGGTGGCGGATGCCGCGATGGACAGGGCCGGATCGGAGGTCATCCGTGACCTGATCGAGAACGGGGCCGACGTGAACGCCGCTCAGGGGGACGGAATGACCGCCCTCCACTGGGTAGCCCGCAACGGCGATTCGGAATCGGTCGAACTCCTGGTAGAAGCGGGCGCCGACCTCTCGGCTACCACCCGCCTAGGCGCCTACACCCCTCTTCATCTGGCGGCTCGGGCAGGGAACGCCGCGGTCATCCGTATGCTCCTCGAGGCGGGAAGTGACCCGGACGCTGTAACGAGCACGGGAGCGGCCACGGCCTTGCACCTGGCGGCTCAGGCCGGCACCGCCGAAGGAGTGCAGGCCCTGGTGGAGCACGGCGCCGATGTGAGCCGGGCCGATTCGGCCCGGGGCCAGACACCGCTCATGTTCGCCGCCGCTGAGAACCGGGTGGATGTGGTGCAGGTTCTCCTGGAAGCCGGGGCCGACCTCTCCCAGGCCACCCGTGTCCGGGACATCCGTCGTGAGGCGGCAATGAACCGGCGGGCCAACCAGGTCCGAGACAGCGTTTTCGCTGCTTTCCGTGAGGAGGCCCAAGCGGCGGGGGAGATTCAGGAGGGCGAGGGGTGGCAGCCAACACCCGCGCAGATCGAAGTAGCCGTACGGACGGCCCAGGAGGTATATCACTCCGGGGAGCTGACCGAGGAGCAGGAGGAGGAGCTTTTGTCCCAAGACGAAAGCTACCAGTCGGACTGGGCCTCCCGGGTGGGCAAAATGGGAGGGCTCACGGCCCTCCACTACGCGGTCAGGGATGGGAATCGCGAGGTGGTGGCGTCCCTGGTGGATGCGGGCGCCGACATCGACCAAGTGAGCGGTGACGGGACGAGTCCGATCCTCATGGCGGCCATCAACGGGCGCTACGACATCGCCATGGACCTCTTGGAGCGGGGAGCCGATCCGAACATCCGGAACGATTCCAACGACTCGCCTCTCTTCGCCACCCTGGAAACCCGCTGGGCGCCCCGTGTGATCCATCCTGCCCAACATCACTGGATGGAGCAGGAGACCACGCATCTGGAGCTCATGGAGGCTCTGCTCAAGGCCGGCGCCGAGCCCGACGTCCAGTTGAGCAAGCGGATCTGGTACTCCGAGTTCAATCGCTCCGACCTGGGAATCGACTTCTGGGGAGCCACGCCGTTCTTCCGGGCCACCCATGCCCTGGACCTGGATGCCATGAAGCTTCTGGTGGAGTACGGGGCGGACCCGAACATCCCCACGAAGAACCCCAGCGCCCCCAGGCACTCCTATACATGGGGATCGGACGCGGACGCGTCCGGAATCCCGCCCATCGAGCGGGGTGGAGCCGGGGCTTACCCGATCCACGCGGCCACCGGAGTCGGCCATGGCCAATCCGCCGCAGGAAACGTGCAGCGCCACGTTCCCGACGGTTGGCTGCCCGCCGTGAAATACCTGGTGAACGAGCACGATGCGGATGTGAACATGCGGGACCACGGGGGATACACGCCACTGCACAACGCGGCCGCTCGAGGGGACAACCAGCTCATCGAGTATCTGATGAGCGAGGGTGCCGACATCACCGCGGTGAGCCGTGCGGGCCAGACGGTGGCCGACATGGCGAACAGCCCCTTCGTGACGCAACGTCCATATCCGGGGACGGTAGCCCTTCTGGAGAGCCTGGGCTCCTACAACAACGACATCTGCCTGGCCTGCGGGGACGCAGTGCCCAGCGATGAGGAAGAAGAAGGGGAAGGGGAAGAAGAACAGGAAGGAGAGGGCGAAGGAGAAGGCTGGTTCTGATTTCTCCGATCTCGGAAACACCGCCGCACGGTCTCGGTGACGAAGGCGGCACGCCGTAGGGTGCCCGGAAGGGAGGAGACCTTCCAGGAGGTTTGTAACCTCCTGGAAGGTTTTCTTTCTGGCCCCACGCGGCGGGATGTTCTGGCGGAGGCCACCGGGACCGGGAGTCTGGAGAAGGCGCTCGGCGTCCTTCGAAAGGGAATGCGTTCGCACGCCTTCCCCACTGCCGGCGGGGTCCGCTCCCTGAAGGAAGCCGTCAAGGCTTTGGAGGAGCGGACTCGCGGGGACGGCTTCCAGGTTTTGCGGGATTGGGACGGAAAGGCCGGGAGGCTCAATCGTGAGATCATCCCGGTGGACATGCTGGACTACTTCCACGCCCGGGTAGAGCTGGAGGGGCCCGAACAGGAGCGAGCCCTCGCCACCCTCCTGGACTACTATTTCTTGTACCTCCTGGCGTTGGCGGTCCTCCGCGTTTGGGACGACGGTCATCCCACCGAAAACCTCCGACGCCTGAACGAGCTCGTGGAGGCCCTTCAAGGGTCGGACGGAAGCGGCCACCGATTCGTGGACGACGCGGAAACTCTCCTCTGGATCGCCGTCTCGGCCTACCATCCGGACACGGACGCCTATTTCCGGCTTCTGGAGAAGGCCCGCGAGCTGGAGGAGGAGCCCCGCGACCGCCTCGCTTCCATCACGGCCTCGATCATGGGAAGTCACCTCCGGTGGGGCCTGGTGGCTCTTTACCAGGAAAGCTTCCTACGGCTGCGCAAGGACAACGACACCGATTATCCATGGTTGCTCTTCGCTCTGGCGCACCTTGTGCAGCGTTACGACGGGATGCTGCAGACGGGGGTCGACGGGGTCGAGAGGAGGGAAGTGGCGGGGGCTATCTTGAACGGCCTCACCTCCGACCCCCCGGGCTTCACGGGCGACTGGCCCCGCTCCCTGGAGGCCCACCGGGAGGAGTACGAAGCGTTCGCGGATCTCTATCTTGAACACCGGGACGCCTTGCTGGAGGACTTCCGGAAAGAGAGGCCGAACAGGGAACACTACTCCCCTCTCTCTTTTCACTTTAACTTTCCTCATAACGTCCTCAAGGCCATGGTGGCCACCGCTCTCTGGGGCGGACGGGACTCGCACCTCCTTCCCCTGAACGCCCTGGTGACCAGGGATCTGGAGCCCGGCGCCCGAGGAGCCGACCGTGAGCGGTTGGCCCGGAGCCTCATGATGGATTTCGGACGCGCGAGCCCGGAGCGGACCACCGCAGGAGAGGTGGTGGTCATCGTTTACGACCCGCGAGTGGGCTTGGATCGATTCAATCAGGTCCTAAGGGAGTCCGTGAGATGGAAGCGTTGATAGAGAGCGGTGGAGAGACTTGCAGGAGGGAGCGAAAGAGGACGGTGAGGCGGTTCGGCACCGGGATCCTGTTCGGGTCGTTTCTAGTCCTTGGGTGGAGCGCCCTGGATCCGGCCCCGCTCCCGGCCCAAGAGGTGGAGCGCAGCGTGCTGGATGGGGTCTTCACGGAGGAGCAGGCGAACCGAGGCGAGTCCACCTTCCGGACGTTCTGTAGTAGCTGCCACTCCAACAGCGAGTTCGCGAGTCCGGGTTTCCGGGAGCGAACGAGCGGTAGACGGGTGGGCGGGTTCTTCGAGTACATACGCTTCAACATGCCGGAAGACTCGCCCGCCTCCCTCTCCGCCGGCGCGTACGCGAACGTGGTAGCCTACATCCTGTACCTCAACGGCTTTCCTCCCGGTGATGAGGAGCTTCCTCCGCGGGCCTCGGAGCTGAACGACATCGTCTTCTCCACCTTGGAGGACGAGCCCTAGGGAGGAAAGGCGGAGCGGGTCGATCGGTCGGGAGCAGCCCTCGCCGGGTCCGCGACGGAAGAGGGCAGCCCCGGCCCGAGGGTCCGGGCCGGGGCTTCGAGCCCTCCTCCCGCATGTGAAGGCCGGTTCGTACCGTTCGCTATCTCCGGAAGATCCCGAGCGGCATGTAGAAGGAGACGAGCCAGTTGGGCGCGTCCACGATCTCGCTGATCTTCAGGTCCCCGGCCAGGCTGCAGAGGAGGTACGCGTCCTCCGGACTGAGTCCGTGCTCCTTCCCGAGCCAATCGATCATGCGCCGGACCGAGTTTTTCGCGTTTTCCATGAGGTCCGGGCCTACACCGGTGGTGGCGAAATACCCTGCCTCCGTGTCGTGCCGGCTGAGCGGGCTCCCGTGGGTGTAGAAGGTCGGGGAGGCGAGTCCGGCCCCCTTTTCCAGTCCGAATCGAAGGCTGAAGGACATGGGGCACTCCAGACCCGTCACGCACACCTCTCCGTCCCCTTGGACGGCGTGACAGTCTCCTGCGGAGAAGAGCGCACCCGGCACCTGCACCGGGAGCAGGAGGCGGGCTCCTTCGTTCAGGTGGCGGATATCCACGTTCCCACCAAAGTTGCCGGGGGGAAGGTTGAAGTGCTCCCCCGGCTCCGCCGGGGCCACTCCCATGGTCCCGCAAAAGGGTTGGAGGGGGATCACGGCCCGATCATCCAGCCGGGTAGTCTGCCCGTCCGATAGGTCCCAGTGCCGGATGTACGGATCCCCGAAGTCGTCCGAAAGGAGCCCGAGCCCCGGGATGATCCCGTTCCATCCCCAGTCGTCCGGCTCGAGCGACAGGATCTCCACCGAGAGAGCATCCCCCGGCTCGGCTCCATCCACATGGATGGGCCCCGCCAGCGGGTAGATTTGATCGAAATCCACCGTCGGGATCTCCTCGGCCTTGGAGTCGGGACCAATCTGTCCGTTGGTCACTTCCTGGGTCCAACAGTGGACCACGTCCCCGGGCGCGATTCGAAGCGCCGGGTCCAGCGCGTTGTTCCACTTGAAGTGTATCTTCCCCGGGTCCAATTGGTGTTCGGCCATCTTTCCCCTCCTCCTTTCGGTCGAAGTGCCTGGGTGGTGGAGGGTTCACGAGGCTCCCCTCCCGGGGCGCGGCGCAGGACGCTGCACCTTCCAGCGGTTTCCCGGTCGCTCCGCGCCCTCTTCCATCAACCTGCGCTCCCGCATCGGTTAACGCCAGTTTCTTCATGGGTGTCCTCCCCAAGGGCGGTGCCGGCTATATTTCCAGGGCCCACCAACATCCACGAAAGCTGGTCCCGGGCCGCCCGAGGTGCTCCATGAAGGGACACATCCTCCTGGTGGAAGACGAACCGGACATCTCGGCCCTGGTGGCGTACCACCTGGCCCGTGAATCGT
>SKSR01000119.1 GCA_007122885.1 Gemmatimonadota bacterium | reverse complement strand
CATCGGATCGGGTCTTTTCCGGGAACATCTGGCGGATTCCGCCGAGTTCTCATCATTTTGGATGCACGAAGAAGGGTGCCATCGGCCTCCGGGCACGGGCCGGGGGCACGGCACGGCCCGACCGATTCGTCTTACCGGGGCTCTCGGCCCTTTGAGAAGGGATGGGCCCTCGGGAGGGATCCATGGCGGAAGAAGGAGAAAAGCGGTTCTCCCCCGCCGCCGGTGGGGGAGACGGTGAGGATCCGGTCCTGGAAGCCAAGTACTTGGACTTCTGCTCGGCCCGGGTGGCCGACGTGCTCCTGGAGCTCTCGCCGGACGAGATGTACGTCCTGGCTCAAGAGGCCATGGAGTCGTCCGGAAGCCCTCCGTCCCGCTCTCTGGGGTACGACGAGATCGTGCGCCTCGCAACCGAACGTATTTCGAAGAAGATCAACCTCCCCACTTTCGCCCAGTGGCAGGAGGCCTACCGCCGGAATCCCGACCGCTACGAGGAGGAGCTGCTGGGGCTGTGGAGGTCCGAGCTCGAGCTGCTGGACCCGGGACGCTCCCAGGGAGACGAGTAGAGAGGCGGACTCGAAGGGTCTCTACCCCGCCCAGCCCTCCAGCACTCTCCGGTGGGCTTCGTAGGCCTCTTCGCCCCAAAGCACCCACCGGATCCTCCGCACCGACTCGAGCTCGGGCGCCGCCTCCATGACGGTCTCCAGGGCCACCCTGGCGGCCTCATCCACCGGGTAGCCGAAGGCCCCGGTGGAGATGGCGGGAAAGGCCACCGAGTCCAGGCCTTTTTCCTCGGCGAGCCGAAGGGCCTCCCGGTAACACGACGCCAGGAGGCGATCCGCCGGCTCATCCTCCCCGTAGACGGGACCCAGACAATGGATCACCCAAGGGTTCGGCAGGTCGTGGCCCCCGGTGATCACCGCCTCCCCTGGTTCGATGGGAGCCAGGGGGCGGGCTTCCTTCTCCAGCCCGGGGCCGGCCGCACGGTGGATCGCGCCGGCCACTCCCCCGCCAGTGGTCAGGCGACGGTTGGCGGCGTTGACGACGGCCTCCATGTCCTCCTGTCGCGTGATGTCTCCTCGGGTGAGCTCCAACACGACTCCGTCCCTTTCGATCTGCATGGCGTCACCCGTGTCAGAACGGTAAGTCGTCGTCGGGTTCGGCCAGGTCCGGTTCCGGGGCCCGTCCCGAGGAAAAGCCCCCGGGGGAGCCGCCCTGAAAGTCCGGAGTGGCCCCACCGGAACCCAGCATGAGCATCTCGGTGACGACGATGTCCGTCCAGTAACGAACGTTACCCTGCTCGTCCTGGGTCTGGGAGTACTCCAAGCGACCCTCCGTGTACAGCCTGTCCCCCTTCTTGACGTACTGCTCCACGATGTCGGCCAGCTTCCCGAAGAAGGTCAGTCGGTGCCACTCGGTTCGCTCCTGCTGCTGGCCGGTCCGATCCTGGAAGCTCCGGTTGGTGGCCATGGACAGCTTGGCCACCTTGGTTCCCGAGGGAGTGGTTCGGATCTCCGGATCCGCACCCAGATTTCCGATCAGCATCACCTTGTTCAGGGACCGGCTCATGTGTGAACGCTCCTATGGCTGTTTCGTGTCTGTATTCGCGGCTGAGGCTCGTCGCCCCGACGCTGAGGCTTTGTCGTCCCGACCCGACCGAGAGGCCTGCCGGCAAGGTAGTGATGGGTGGGGGGGCCGGGCCATGGGGGTAGCGGACTAAGAGCGGGTGGTCCATGCCCCGGTGGCGTGGTCCCCACCGCCCTTCTAGCTTTTTTCTGGCCTGAAACCCGGTGGACCGATTCAGCCGGGTCCCGTGAACGCCTACCCCCGAGGATCGATACGACGATGAGCGACTGGACGTACGTACGGGTGGACAAAGAAGATGAGATCGCCACGGTCACCATCGACCGGGAGAAGAAGCTGAACGCCCTGAACCCGGATGTGATCGGGGAGTTGGGAGAAGCCTTCGAAACCCTGCGGGAGGATGAAGCGGTTCGAGGGATCGTCCTCACGGGAGCCGGAGAGAAGGCTTTCGTGGCCGGGGCGGACATCGGGGTTCTGGCCCAGATGACTCCCACGAGCGGCGTGGGAGTGAGCCGTCAGGGTCAGGAGGTTTTTCGCAAGATCGAGCGCTTCCCGAAGCCGGTGGTGGCCGCGGTGGGGGGGTACGCCCTGGGGGGCGGCTGCGAGCTGGCCCTGGCGTGCCATCTTCGTGTAGCGTCGGAAAATGCGCAGTTCGGGCTTCCCGAGGTGGGGCTGGGAATCATACCGGGCTATGGAGGGACGATCCGCCTTGCGCGATTGGTCGGACTCGGGCGGGCCCTGGAACTCACCCTCACGGGAGAGATGGTGGATGCCGAGAGGGCCGAAAGCATCGGCCTCGTCAGCCGGGTCATCCCTCGAGACGGATTTCAGGAGGGGGCGGTGGACTTCGCCCGGAAGGTGACCAAGAACGCCCCGGTCGCTCTCGAAAAGGCGCTGGAAGCCATCTACCATTCCCTGGATTCGAACACGGTGGAAGCACTCAACTACGAGTCCTCCCTCTTCGGCCTCCTAGCCTCCACGGAGGATATGAAGGAGGGAATGGGAGCCTTCCAGGAGAAGCGCAAGCCTTCCTTCAAGGGGCGCTGAGCAGGCTAGGAGAAACCCGCCGTCGGGGATCGGGGCGACCGGAGTTCTCGGGCCCCGTTCCCCGACAGGGCGCCCGCTCACCGGTGCGTCTCCGCACGCTCTCCGTTCGAGGCTTCCGGAACCTGGCGGACCAGGAGCTCCAGGTACCACGGGAGGGCTTTGCCCTTCTGGGACGGAACGCCCAGGGAAAGTCCAACCTTCTCGAGGCCGTCTACTACCTGGAGACCTTCCGCTCCTTCCGGGGTGCCGGCGACGGGGAGCTTTGCCGTTTCGGTTCCCCTTTCTTTCGTGTAGAGGGGCGCTTGGAGCCCGAGACACCGGAAGGCCGGGGCCGAACCGTGGCTACCGCGTACCGAAGGGAAGGAACCCGGAAGAAGGTCACTCTGGACCGTGAAGAGGTGGAACGGGTCGGGGACGCTCTGGGCGTTCTCGGGGCCGTAGTCTTTTCCCCTGCCGACCTGGCCTTGACCAGCGACGGTCCCCGAGAGCGGCGTCGCTTTCTCGACATCCTGCTTTCTTTGAACGCAGCGGGTTATCTGGATCACCTTCAGCGCTACCGCCAAGCGCTGGAACGTAGGAACGCCTCTCTCCGGTCGGGTGCGGCGACGGCTGCCGTAGCCGCGTGGGACGGCCCACTGATCCGCCACGGCACCCAGGTGCTGCTTCGGCGACGGCAGTGGGTCTCCGAGTACGCGCCGACCTTCCAGGAGCGGTACCAGCGGATCTCGGGGGGAGAGGCGGCCTCCCTGGAGTACCGATCCCGGGTGGCTCCTTCGGGTCCGGACGGTCCGGAGGCGGAGAGGATCGCCGAGGGCTTCCGGGCGAGTTTGGCGGAAACCGGGGAGGAGGAGCGGAGGAGGGGATGGACCACCGTGGGCCCGCATCGGGACGAACTCTTCGTAGGACTCGGTGGGGAAGGGGGTTGGCGCTCCCTCCGCCGGTACGGCTCAGGCGGCCAGAAACGGACCGCAGCTTTGGCCCTCCGGCTCTGTGAGGCGGCCACGATCCGGAGGGCTCGAAGAGAACCTCCCATGGTCCTTTTGGACGACGTGTTCGCGGAGTTGGATGAAGGGCGATCAGCCCGACTTCTCTCCCTCCTGGAGGAGCCTACCACGGGGCAGCTTCTTCTCACCGCCCCGAAGGAGGCCGACATCCGTCTCCGGAGGGAGCTCCTTCCTCGCTGGCACATCCAGGGTGGGAGGGTGCAGGCATGATGGTCCAGCTCCCGGCCGGGCATCCCTCCGGCCCAACGGATGTACCAGGGGGGTGCGGATGAGCTCGAGCTCCGGCGGATCCGGAGATCGATCCGAGCGCGTAGGCCCGATTCTGGACGGCCTCCTCGACCGACTGGGGATCAGGCGGGAGGTTCAAGATCAGGGGCTCCTTCAGGAGTGGGAGGGCCTGGTGGGGGAGGAGATCGCCCGTGTGGCTCGACCTACCGCCCTTTCCAAGGGAGTCCTCTTCGTGGAGGTCGATTCCAGCGCCTGGCTGAACGAGCTCAATCTCCTCCGGCCTCAGCTCCTGGAGCGTATCAACGAGGGCCAGGAGGCCCCGCCCGTCCGGAAGGTGGTCTTCAGGCTACGGGAACGGAGGTGAGAACAGGGCCGAAAAGTGGCTTAACCGCTGGAATTCCGTTAAATTTGGAAGGCTTTGGAAGACACCTCCCACCCGAACTCGGGAACCCTCGATGGCGGATCAGAAGATCGAGATGAAGTCGGGCGAGTACATGGCGGGTCAGATCCAGGTCCTCAAGGGCCTGGAAGCCGTCCGGAAGCGTCCGGGAATGTACATCGGCTCCACGTCGGCCAGGGGGCTGCACCACCTGGTCTACGAGGTGGTGGACAACTCCATCGACGAAGCCATGGCCGGCTTCTGCACCCAGATCGAGGTGACCGTCCACGAGGACGATTCGGTGACGGTGGTGGACGACGGTCGGGGCATCCCGGTGGATCGCCATCCTACCGAGAAGATTCCCGGGGTGGAGCTGGCCATGACCGCCCTCCACGCCGGAGGGAAGTTCGACAAGAACAGCTACAAGGTTTCGGGGGGGCTGCACGGGGTTGGCGTGAGCGTGGTGAACGCTCTCTCCGAAGCGCTCAGGGTGGAGGTCTGGCGGGACGGACGAAAGCACGAGCAGCGCTACGAACGCGGAATCAAAGTGACGGAGGTGGAGGATCTGGGGCCGGCCGATGGCACCGGAACCCGGATCTGGTTCAAACCGGACCCGGAGATCTTCACCGAGCTCGTCTACAATTACGAGACGCTGGCCGGACGGCTTCGGGAGATGGCCTTCCTCAACCGGGGCCTCAAGATCACGATTCGGGACGAGCGCTCGGAAGAGCCCCTGGAGGAGGTCTTCCAGTACGAGGGGGGGCTGGCCTCCTTCGTCGAATACCTCCGGGGCCCCCGGGAGCCCCTCCACGACGAACCCGTCTACTTCGAGGTGAAGCGGCCCGAGGCGGAGATCGAGCTGGCCCTGCAGTACGACGAGGGCTTCTCGGAGAACACCCACTCGTTCGTCAACAACATCAATACCCGGGAGGGTGGGACCCACGTGACGGGGCTCAAGGGGGCCCTGACCCGGACGATCAATGATTACGCCCGGAAGAACAACCTCCTCAAGCGGGCGGACGAAACCCTATCGGGAGACGAT
>SKSR01000276.1 GCA_007122885.1 Gemmatimonadota bacterium | reverse complement strand
GTCGATCTTCAGAATGGGGGCGAGCTCTGGAGATGGGGGGCGGACCGGATGTTCGCACAGGTTCTGGGCACTGAGCGCCTCGACCCGGAAGAACCCCGGAGGTGGCGGGAGGTCTATGAAGGCGACCTCCCCCCGGGAGAGTATGAAGTGGAGGGGATCGTTCCCACGGATGAAGCGACGTTCCGGTCCACAGCGAGCTTTCGTGTGAAATGAGGCCCGGTTCCGAGCCAAGGCCACCGGCCGGCGACCGGGGCGGGCCTTCACGTTTTCCGACGCACCGGACTCCGCATAGATTGACGGTCGCCGGAGCGTGCCCCAGGGCTGGGCTTGCCGCTCCTCGGACCCGGAAACCCAAGGGAGGTACCATGCGCACCTTGATCGTCGTCCTTGCCTCGGTCCTCGTGGCCGGCTGCGCCCCGGAGGCCCCCGATGAAGCCACCGCCGACGAGCCACCCCGCCCCGAACGGCTCCTGGGCACCATGGACGACCCGGATGCCGCCCGGCTCTTCGCGGGGGTCCTGGACTCCATCGCGCCGGACGACGGTTGGGAGCGTACCCGGTACCTGGAATTCGACCGGATCTCCGGTGGAGGCCTCCTGCGAAGCCACCGTTGGGATCGCTACGAGGGGGACTACTGGCTGCAGGCACCGGTGGAAGAGGAGGAGATGATCGCCCGCTTCAACGTGAACGCACCCACCGACGGGCAGGAAATCTGGCTGGACGGGGAGCGGGTCACCGATGAAGCCCAGGCGGACTCCCTCGTGGAGCAGGCCTACCGAATGTTCATCAACGACACCTATTGGCTCGTCTTCCCCTTCAAATGGGACGACCCCGGGGTCACGACCCGGTACCTGGGGGAGATGGAGGAGTGGGGCGAGATCTACGAGGTGGTGGAGCTCACCTTCGACGAGGTGGGGGTCACACCGGAGAACCGCTACCGAGCCTTCGTCGATCCGGATTCCGGGATGTTCGAGCTTTGGCAGTTCTACTCGGACGCCGACGACGAGGAGCCCAGCTTCACCAACCGCTGGACCGACTGGCAGCGGTACGGTCCCATCGTCCTCTCCTCGAGGCGGGAAGGGGAAGACGGATCAGTGGGGGTGCACTTCGAGAACATCAGAGCCTCAACGGAGGTGCCGGAGGGCGCCTTCGAGACACCCTGACCCCTGGGCGGGCCGGGGGCCCGTGGGTCACCGGGGGGAACAGTGGACGAGGGGCTCCGGGGGGTCGGTGCCCGGTGGACCAGACCGTCCCGCGTAGTGGCCGGAGCCGGGTCGTAGGTCGTTACGACGCCTGAACCGCCCTCCGGACCGCCTCCGCAACGCTCAACTCGCCGTCGGTCAGGTCGAATGTGTGGCCCACGGCCTCCGGGGTTTCGAGGACCTCCGCCAGGACCGCGGCCACGTCCTCCCTGGGGACTTCTCCCTTGGGCAGCCGATTCGCCAGGGCGACCCGGCCGGTCCCCGGCTCGTCCGTCAGCCGTCCGGGCTTGACGATCGTGTAGTCGATCCCGCTCTCCCGGAGAGCCTGGTCCGCCTCGGCCTTGGCCCGGAGGTAGGTCCGGAAGACATCATCGCCCCGGGGCTCGTCCAGCCGCATGGCGCTCACCATCACGTAGCGGGGGATACCGTTCTTCCGGGCCGCCTCCATGAGCTTCAGGGCCCCGTCCCGGTCCACCGTCCACTTGCGGGCTGCACCGCTTCCCGTACCGGCACCGGCAGCGAAAACCACAGCGTCGGCGCTCCCCACGGCTTCGGCGATCTCCTCCTCCCGTTCCACGTCGCAGACCACCGGCTCCACACCCGCGTCCCGCAACGCTGCCACCTGCTCCGGGTCGCGGACGAGCCCACGGACCTGATGTCCTCGCGCCTTCAGCTCCCCGTGCAGGTGCATGGCAATCTTGCCGTGGGCCCCGAGAATCGTAATGCGCATGGTGTCCCCGGCGGTCTCGAGACGCGATTGGGTTCTCCTCTCCTGGGGAAGGCCCCCCAGAGGAACCGACGGCGTCAAGTTAGGAAATGGTCCTTCGGGACGGAACCAGCCTTCGGTTTCAGAACCCTATTCGTCCCTTCCCAACGGTCCCTCCACTTTCCGGGCCGTTCAGGGCCCACGTCGAGAACCCGGGTCGATGGTGACGCGGTGGGGCGCGGCCTGGCGCGCATTCAGCTTGCTGGTCCGGAGCCTCACCGTCCGGTTACCTTGCGAAGTGCCCTGGCCGAGCCCGAGCGTCGGTCGGCTGGGAGCGATCGGTTTCCACTCGCATGGAGATTCCCATGGCCCATGAAGCCGATTCCCTGGCGGAACTCCAACGCTTTCCCCTCATGCACGCCCTCTTCGGGCGACGCGCCAGGCGCTTCGGCATGGGGATGGAGATTCCCTCGGGTCCCCTCGCCTACACCTCCCGGTACCGACCCCAACCCCTGTCGAAGCTGGAGCAGGGGGTCCTGGTGGCCGCGGCCACCGGGGTCTCCGGATGGAATTTCGGCGTCCCCTTCGGTCCCGGGCAAAGCTCCGAGCACGCCGGGTTCACCCTTCGCTTCACCGGGCGCACGGCCCCCACGGCAGCCGGCATCGGAACGCCGGTGCTCTTCTACACCGACGACGATGGCATCTACCTCACGAACACCCGTGACGTGGATCCCTCCCGAATGCAGGAGCTGGAAGGGGCGGACGAGGATGTGGAGCGGATTCTGGCCGTCTGTCGGGAACACACGGTCCGCCTGAGGGACGTACGATTGGACCTTCCAGCCAAGCCGGGGCACATGATGGAGCCCAACTTCTGGATGGCCAACGCCGAAGGCTCCACCCTGTTCATGCCCGCCGGGGACGTCTCCGAGCAGCTCCTGGGAATCATGGCCATCTTTCTGGCCAACGGTTACGTGATCACGGACGATGCCAACGGTCGGCCCGCCGGGGACATGGCCCCCTTCATCCAGAAGGGACTGCTGGACGAGGAGAAGACCTTTCCCCTCTCCGTCCTGGAGCTCGGGGCATATGAGGCCAGCTGCATGGAAGCGGCCTTCATGGGCCACAACATCGTGCTGACCCAGCAGGCCATGGGCCTGGGCGGTCTCTTCTTCAACGGCGTGAACCGGTGGAGCGTTTTGGGTGCCTTCGCCGACCAGGGAGTGGCGGGCCTGGGCTTCCGCTTCGTGACGGATGAGCGCTGGACCGTCCCCAACCCCGTGGGCCTGGACGGCCATTTCGAAGGGCTGTGCCCCCCGTACCACCCCGACATGCGATCGGCCGTGGAGACATTCACGAAGCGCAAGTTCGGTACCGGTGGAGCCTACGATCCGGAGCGACTGGGGGCCTGGAAGGATCCGGCCAAGGTAAAGGGAAGCGTGACACCCTACAGCGACGACTTCGTGGATCTGATGGCCGAGGTGGCCCAGTACGTTCTGGACACGTACGGAAAGTTCCCGGGGACGCAGCCCACGGTGGCCTTCCCAGCGTATATCCAGGCCCATCACATCGACACCGAATTCTACGACGAGCACTACCGACCCGGCGCGTACCTGGAGACCCACGCGCGACACTGGGAGCGCTGGCATGGGTCGGAGGGTCCCGGCGCAGGTGGGGGCTGAGATCAGGAAGCCCGGAGTACCGGGCGATATCGACGGAATTCCCGGGGGCGGACGGCAGTGCTGGGAGAAGGTTCCGATGAGGAGCCCGGGCCTCCGGTCCTCCGGAATCCTTCCAGGAAGCCTTGGGGCCCTCCTGCTACTCGCCCCTTCCCTACCGGGATTCGCGCAGCCGGCCCAAGGATCCGTCCCGGGTCAGGTCACCGGGGATCCACCTCCGCTCACGATCCCCCGGGTCGACCGTCCCATCGAGCTGGACGGCCGGGTCCGGGACCCGGCGTGGGATGAAGCCCTCACTCTGGAGGGCATGGGACACGTTCCCGACTTCGGGGCGGAGCCCACCGAGCACACAGTGTTTCTCGTGGCCCACGACGGTGAACACCTCTACTTCGCCTGCCGGAACCGGGACTCCGACCCTGGAGGGATCCAGGCCCCTTCCCTCCGGCGGAACGACGCCAGCCTCGTCAACGACTTCTGCGCCGTCTTTCTGGACACATACCACGACGGCGAGACCTCGGTGGGCTTCGCCACCACCCCCGCCGGGATCCGAGTGGACGGGGAGTTCGCCAACGATGCGGAGGGTCCGCCCAACTTCGACTGGAACACGTTCTGGGACGTGGAGGTGGCCAGGAGCGACGAAGGTTGGACGGCGGAAATCCGGGTCCCCTTCCACTCTCTGGGAGTCCAGGTGGAGGACGGACGGGTGACCATGGGCCTGAGCGCCATGCGCAACATCGCCCGTAAGAACGAGATCGCCACCTATCCGGCCATCTCTCCCCGGTGGGGAGGCCTCAGCTTCGCCAAGGCCTCCCAGATGCGGACGGTGACCCTGGAGGGGGTGGAGGCGGCCCGGGCCGTGCACTTCACCCCGTACGCCTTGGGAGGCACGGGCCACACCCATGCCCTGGACGGGAACGGAAGCGCTTTCCTTCGGGCAGAGGAACGGGTGGGGGAGCTGGGCCTGGACGTGCAGTACGGTCTCGGACCCAGCTTCACGGCGGACGTGAGCCTGAACACGGACTTCGCCCAGGTGGAGGCGGACGACGAACAGGTGAACCTGGACCGATTCTCCCTCTTCTTTCCCGAGAAGCGGCGCTTCTTCCAGGAGCGGGCGGCCATCTTTGCCTTCCCCCTGCGGGGCCGGGAGCGGCTCTTCCACTCCCGGCGGGTGGGGTTGGGGCCCCAGGGGGAGCCGGAGCGGGTCTACGGCGGCGCTCGGGTGGTGGGTCGGTGGGGGGAGTGGGACCTGGGTGCCCTCACCATGCAGACCGGGGAATCGGAGGTTCTCCCACCCGAGAACCAGGGAGTGGTTCGGGTGCGTCGGCGCGTGCTCAACGAGAGCTCCTACACCGGGGGAATCCTCACCAGCCGACTGGGCATGGACGGAAGCTACAACGTCGTCTACGGTGCCGATGCGCTCGTGCGCCTCACCGGGGAGGACTACCTAACCCTGAACCTGGCGCAGAGCTTCGACGACGGAGAGCGGGAAGCCCTGGGCGGGTCCGTGGGGATGCTGGACCGCTCTCTCCTCCGCCTCCGTTGGGAGCGGCGAGGGCAGGACGGGTTCGTCTACGACGCCGACCTTTCTCGAGCAGGACCGGCCTTCGACCCGGGCCTGGGCTTCCTCTTCCGCCGGGACTATACCCGGGGAGAGGGAAATATGCGCTACGGATGGAGACCCACCGGTGGGTCCCGCTTCCTCCGCTACTCCCTGGGGGTGGAGGGCTCCATCTTCCGCCGGAACGAGGACGGAACGGTGGAAACGGCGGCATGGGGCCCCGCCGCCACCTTGGAAACCCGGGCCGGCCACCAGGTGGAGTTCTCCATCGACCACCGCCAAGAGGAACTCCAGGCCCCCTTCCGGTTGTCGGAGCAGGCCATGGTCCCCGAGGGTCGTCACGGCTTCATCGAGGCCTCACTGGGCTACCGTCCGCCCGCGGGGAGACCATTCCAGCCCGCCGTGACGCTGGAAGGCGGTGAGTACTTCGACGGAGACCGCCTTTCCCTGGCCTTCGATCCCGTCTGGGCTGCCTCGCCACACCTGAACCTGCAGGGGGGGTATCGGCTGGACCGCATTCGCCTTCCCGAGCGGGATCAGCGCTTCACAGCCCATGTGGCGCGTATCCGGATTACGGGGATGCTCTCCACCGCCGTCTCGGCCTCCGCCCTCATGCAGTACAACAGCGCACAGGACCGGATAGTCACGAACGCCCGATTCCGGTTCAACCCCCGGGAAGGGGACGACCTCTTCATCGTCTGGAACGAGGGGGTCAACACGAACCGGACGGCCCACAGCCCCAGACCTCCCCTCAGCTCCGAACGCACCCTACTGGTGAAGTACTCCCGCACCTTCTCCCTGGAGAGGTAGGGGGAGGGGCGGAGCCCTTCGGCGCGCATATGGCCGTCACGGCTCACCGACCTCCACCTGCGCCCGCACGATCCGGTCCCCTTCCTGGATCCGGTCCACCACGTCCATCCCCTCCTCCACCCAACCAACGGCTGTGTAACCGGCGTCCAGATGCCGCTGGCTTCCATGGGTGATGAAGAACTGGGAGCCCTCGGTGTCCCGGCCCGAGTTGGCCATTCCCACCACCCCACGTACGAAAGGGATCCGGGTGAGCTCGGTCCGGACACGGAATTCCGGTCCGTCCTGGCCGTGCCCCACGCCCACGTCCCCACCCTGGGTTACGAATCCCGGAACCACCCGGTGGAAGCGGGTTCCGTCAAAGCGGCCCGCCTGGGCCAGGTGCAGGACGGCATCCACGGTTTGGGGCGCCTCCTCGGGAACCAGGCGGAGAACCACGTGCCCTCTCTCCGTCTCCAGGGTCAAACGGGGCGCCACCCCCCACTGGCCGAGGGCGGCCCAGTCCACGGGCCGGAAGGGGGTCTCCTCCTCCGGGTTCGGCGCTCCTCGGTCGCTGTCGGTGAGGAGCTCCAGGGCCCGGAGGCCGTACGCGCGAAGGACCGGGCCTTCGTTCTCCGCCACCCCCCGGAGGAAGCTTTCCCGCTCCTCCCGATCCGGCCCCGGCTGGCCCAACGCTTCGAGAACGGCCCCGAGGGCACGCGGGGGTAGGTCGCGCTCCCGGAGGTCCGGCCACGCGGCTCGGAGCTCGTCCAGGGCTCCCAGGGGGTGGAAGGTGGGATGGGCCAGGGCCCGGGCTGAAGCGTATACCGCCCAGGGCTCCAGGCTCCGGACACCGTCCCGGAAGGCGTGGTAGTAGACCTGGAGCTCGTCCGTATCCCGAGCTCCACGCCAACGGGCCTGGAGCGCCGCCAGAGCTTCCCCTCGAATCCACGGGTCATCCGAGCGCGCCGCATCGAAGAGGAAAGAGTCGGCCTGCCGGTCCCGGGCGCCCATGAGACCACGTACCGCGGCTACGGTCCTCCCCGGCTCATCCTCTCCGCCGTCTCGGGCCCACTGCAGGACGAAGGGAATCTCACCGGCCTGTATCATGAGGTCCAGGAAGAGCCCCGCAGCCGGCCACCGCTCCGGGTACTCGGCCATCCATTCCCGGACCGGCCCCAGGACGGCCGGATCGGCGGTGAAGGGGGACGAAAGGGCGGCGGCGGTCGCCACGGCCACGTGGAGAACCGGATCCTCCAACGCCTCCAGGAGGGCCTCCTGAACCTCTTCCTCCCGGATCCACGGAGAATCCTGGAAGACCCGGACCGCCGCGACCCGCGAGCGCCAATCCGGACCCTGGGCCAGCCAATGGAGAGCCCGCTCCCGGTCCGGATCCGTCTGAAGGTGCCACAGGGCCCCCACCAGGTGCGGAGCCACCGGATCGTCCTCCGGGTATCCATCGAGAGCTTCCCGGACCGCATCCGCCTCATGGGCCCAGGGCTGGGCGGCGGCCACCCGGTGGAAGTAGTGTGCGGCGGCCCTCCGAACCTGGGCCTCCGAGGACGTCAGGCGCCGAGCCAGGAAGGAGACGGCGTCGGGTCCGCCCACCCCCTCCAGGACGAGGCGACCCAGGGCCAAGGTCCGTGCCTCCTCTTCTCGCGGATCCTCCCCTCCCGCGGATCCCTCGATGAGAACCTCCACCGCCCTCTCGTCTCCGACGAAGCCCAAGGCCTCCACCATGTGCAGGCGAGCTTCCGGGGACCCCTCCGTGGAAAGGGCGTTGAGGAGGGGAGCGGCGAGCTCGCTCCGGGAGCGCTCCCCCGGTCCCAGGCGACCCAGGGCGAAGGCGGCGTCCCGCCGGACCTGAGGCTCCGGATCGGCCAAGAGGGGAACCAGAGCGTCGGCGTGGCGTGAATCGCCTGCCGAGGCCAAAGCGAAGGCGGCCCGGGCCCGCACGTCCGGGTCCGGATCCGCCGCCATCTCGGTCAAACCCTCTGCGTCCCCAGCCTCCTGGAACCCGGCCACCGCCTGGAGGCTGCTTCGTTCCAGGAGCCCATCGGATTCGACCACCGGAGGCGGGCTCCACGGGACCGGCTCCGCACCCGGCGGAGTTCCCGCGTCGCACCCTCCCGTGAGGAGGACGGCCATCCCGGCGACGACCATTCTCCCGGAGAACCCCACCGCGCCCGCTCCCCGGGTCCTGGTCCACGGGGGCGGCCCACCTCCCCCTTCCTTCGACTCCACTCCTTGCGGTCGATCGTCCATCGTCACCTCCTGCCGGCTGCCCTGAAGAGGAAATCCGCTCCGTGGAGCACGGCGGGCTCCATCCGCGACGGGACTCCTCCCCGGGCCAGGACTCCGTCTACGAGTGCCGCCGCCTCCCGAGAAGAATGTCCACCCAGGAGGCTCCGGATCCACCCCTCCGGAAGAAAAAGCCACCCGTCTTGCTTCAGCGTCTCGATCCTCGCCAGACCTGGCGGCAGGTAGGACAGGGCCTCTTCCTGCCGAAGGGGATGGTTCAGGAGGGCCAAGGCTTCCAGGGCCCACGGGGCCCGAGGATCCACCGCGTCGCCCATGAGGGTCCGAAAGGCGACCCGGCGGATTGCCGGGTCTGGACTCACGGCCGGGAGGAGGTAGTCCAGGCGGCGTCCGGCCCGGCCGTCTCCCAAATCCTCTCGGACCCCCCCCGCCACGTCCTCCCACCCCTCCGACTCTCGGACTGCCAGGGCCAACGCCACGTCCGCTCGCTCGTCCTCGGTGAGTGGGAAACCGGGAAGGCGGAGCTCGCCCGTGGCCAGAGCCGATGCCAGGGCGGCCGCATCCGAGGTGACAAAGTGCCGCCGGAACGCCTGGAGGTGGAGGGCCCTGAGGGCCGGATCCCCCGCCCTTCGAATGCCTCTCTCCAAAGCTTCTTCCAACCGGGGGGCCCACAGGGCCCGGCGGCTCTCGTCCACGAAGCCCCACCAGAGCTCCTCCAGAAGCTCCGTGGACTGCCGGAGGAGGAGCTCGTCGGGGACCTCCAGCGAGGAAAGGAGCAGGGGGAGGAGGATTTCCGCGTCCAAACTCCCATCCAGCACCCGCTCGTGGAGGGAGAGCTGGAGACGGGCCCGGCGGTAGCCGAGGGACTCCTCCTCGGGCCCGGAAGCGGTCCCTGGAGGAGGCCGGGAAAGATCCTCCGGGGAAGGCCCTTCCCTGCGGAGCCACGTCCGGGCCCAATCCTCCAGACGAGTCTCCAGGTGGCCGGCCCCTGATAGGCGGCGATCCCCCTCCACTCCCCTACCCTCCAGGGCGGCCCGGAGCTCCTCCCACCCGCCCGTCCCGTGGGCGTGGACCTCCAGGAAGCGGCGAGATCCCTCCTGAAACGCCTCCGCTCCCACCATCCGTTCCAGTTCCATCATCGCCATCGCCGCCGTGGCGTACACTCCCGGTCCGTAGAGGGCTCGAGCTCCGCTCAGTTCCGCCAGCTCCGAACGAAGGGGGCGGCGTCCCCGGCTCCGAGCCAGGTTCCGGGCGGGCCGGTGGAGGGTCAGCAGGTCGTAGAGGTCCCCATCCACCTGTGGAAACGTGTCCCGTGCGAAGCGTCGGGCCAGGAGCTCGGCGAAACCCTCCTTCAGCCAGAGATCATCGAACCAGGGAAGGGTGACGGAGTTCCCGAACCACATGTGCGCCATTTCGTGAGCCACCAACCGTCCCCGTTCCATCCGGTTCGCCGGAGTGGCCGCTCGCGGAAGGAGGAGCCGTTCGGCTCGGTAGAGGACCAGACCCGGGTGCTCCATGCCCCCTACGGGAAGGCCGGGGACCAGAAGCACTTCCAGGGGAGCGAAGGGAAGAGGACTCCCGGTCCACCCCTCCAGGAAGTCCAGGGCCCGGGTGTGCAGATCCAGGATCTCGGGCCCCTCCCGGTGCACCGCGTCCCGTTCCGCCGGACGGTGGAGTAGGCGCACGACCCGTCCCTCCGGCCCTTCATCCATCCGGAGCTCCTCCAGGGGCCCGGCGGCGAAGGCGAAGAGATAGGGAGCGATGGGAGCCGTCTCCTGGAAGCGCACCCAGCGGTGGCCCTCGGTCGCAGCGCTCCGGGCGTCCGCACCGGGTTCCCGCTGCCCTACCGACACCATGTCCTGCCCTTCCACCGACGCGTTGGAGAGAGCCCGCCATTCGTTGGGCACCCGGAGGGAGAGGCGGAAAGTTGCCTTCAGATCCGGCTGGTCGAAGAGGGGAAGACTCCCATGCGCCCGGTCCGGAACGAACAGGGTGTGTACCAGGTCATCCATCCGGTGGAGGGAGGGGCCCTGGGCGTCGAAGGAGAGGGTTACTTCGTTTCGGGCACTCGGCCGGAGCTCCTCCGCGCGAAGGACCAAGTGCCGGTCCGCCACCGGCCACGCCTCTACCGGTCGTCCATTCACGCGGACCTCCTGGATTCGTTCAATGGCCGCCGCGAAGTCCAACACCAGGGGCCGACCGTCCGGATCGTGCCAACGGAAGGCGATCCGGGCCCGCCCCGGTACCTCTTGGGGGCCTCGGGTAAGGTCGAGCTCGAATCGGTATTCCACGCCTCCCAGCACCCGGGCCCGGTGGAGCGCCAGCTCCCGCGTCACCCCACCTTCCGATTCCCAGGAACCCAAATCCCAGGACGGAGGGGCAGCGGCCTCCGGTCCCACCCTTTCCCCGCGCTCCATCCTTTCCGGGGGCCGGTCCGGGGCCTGGCATGCGGCGATGGCGCCCAACAGAAGGACCGGGGCGAATGAACGGGCCCCTGCCTTCACCTCCTCTCCTCCGGCGGTACGTCGCGGGATGGGACCCCGGCCTCCGGGAGGGGCTTCCGACGTTGTCCTTTTTCTGGAGCCGACTCCCCGCCGGGGGGCGCCCGGGAACGTCCTGGGCGAAGGACGCCCAGGGCCACCGCCACCCCGGAGAGGATCAGGAGCCCTCCCACTACAGTCTCCCAGGAGGGCCGCTCGGCGATGGCGGGGAGGAGCCAGGCGATGAGGGTGGCGCCCACGGGTTCGCCCAACACGGCCAGGTTGGCCAGGTAGGCCCTCATGTAGCGAAGGGCGTAGTTGAGTCCCGTGTGACCCACCATCATAGGGCCGGCGGCCAGAGCCAGGAAGACGGCCCAGTCGGGCGGGCCGTAACCGGTGAACGGGACCTCCGGAGACGCCAACACAGCTCCGGTCAGCGCCAACGCCGCCACGCCATAGACGACCCCCACGTAGCTCCAGAGGTCGAGAGTCTGCCGAAGGGATCTGCCAGCCACGTAGTATCCGGCGGCCAGGACCGCACCCATCAGCGCCAGAGCGTCGCCCAGCAGGGCCGTCCCTCCCACTGCCACGTCCCCCCACCCGATCAAACCGGCCCCCACCACGGCCACGGCGATCCCGATCCACTCCCTCCGGATGGGACGCTCACCCAGGAAGAGGAGGGAGAGGAGTCCCACGAAGAGGGGCTGGGTGGACACGAGAACGACCGAGTTCGCCACGGTGGTGAAGCGGAGGGAGGCGATCCAGGTCCAGAAGTGGCCTGCCAAGAGGAGGCCGGCGCCAACGGCCAGGAGCCACCCCCGGGCGCTCAAACGGGACCATCCGGACCCCGTCCGGCGGGAGGCCAAAACGAGGCCCACGAAAGCCACGGAGAAGAGGAGCCGCCAAGCGGCCACCGCCAGCGCCGGCGCGTCAGTGAGACGGACCAGTGGGCCGGCCCAGGAAAACGCCAGCACGGCGCCCCCCAGTACCAGGGCGGGAGGCACGGGCGGGTGGTCCCATGGGCTCTCGCGGAAAGGGGCCTTCCCCATCACCATCCCTGGGGAACCCTGTACGGGTTCATGGGCGTAGTAGGAAGTTGACTTCGACGCCGCTGAACGGGCGCATGGGCCGACCCCACTCCTACCCGGTTCCCGGCACCCTCAGAATCCCGACGAGATCCTTGGCCCGACGAGACCCACCCTCTCCCCCCTTCTCCGACCTCGCCCGGGCACGCGACTTCCGCCCCCGGCCCTTCCGTCCGGCCTGGTGGATCCCCGGCCCCCACGCCCACACTCTGGCTGGGAAGCTTCTGAGGCCCCGAGTCGACCCCGGAGTGCACCGAGTCCGGCTGGATACTCCGGACGGAGACTTCCTCCTCCTGGACGTGGGTCCGGAGCCGACTCGCCCCGAAGGATCCTCCGACGGTGCGGCAACTCCGGAGGCACCTGTGGGAATCGTCCTTCACGGGCTCGAGGGATCTTCGGAGCGCTCCTACGTCCGGTGGACCATGGAAGCGCTTCGGAGGCGGGGGGTTCGCCCGGTGGCGATGAACTTCCGCTCCTGCGGAGGGGAGATGAACCGGCGGCCCCGGTCCTATCACTCGGGGGAGACGGGCGATTTGGCGTGGGTCGTGGAGGAGTTGGCTCGGAGGTTTCCGAACCGGCCCATGGGGATCCTGGGCTTCTCGCTGGGTGGGAACATCCTCCTCAAGTACCTGGGGGAGCACGGTGACTCCGTCCCACGGATCCTCCGAGGAGCCGCCGCCATCTCCACTCCCTTCGACCTCATGGCGGGAACGCAGGCCCTGGAATCGGGTCCCATGGGCCGCCTCTATACCTACTATTTCATCCGGCAGCTCCGGCAGAAAGTTCGGCTGAAGGCCCACCTGCTTGAGCCGCTCGTGGAGGTGGAGGAAGTCCTCCGGGCGAGAACGCTCCGGGAGTACGACGATCGGCACACGGCGCCGATCCACGGCTTCCGGGACGCCCAGGACTACTACGAGCGCTCCAGCTCCCGGCCCTGGCTCACGGAGATCCGGCTTCCCACACTCCTTTTGCAGGCCCAGGATGATCCGTTTCTGCCCGACGGTCTCCCCACCGCCGAGGTGGAGGCTAACCCCCACCTCATCCCTGGCTTTACGAAAGGGGGCGGCCATGTGGGGTTCGTGGAGGGTGCCCATCCGGCCGCCCCCTCCTTTTGGGCCGACGAGGAGGCGGCCCGCTTCCTGGCCCACGTCCTGGAGGCCAATCCGGCGGAGCCCCTCAACCCGGGGAGCCGGCGGACTCTCCCTTGAAGAAAGCCTGGGCATGCCACCGCTCCCGCGCCGGCCCCTCCCACGCCCCCGCCCGGAGCTCGCCCAGTCGGGTCAGGCTTCCATCGAACACCTCCGTCTCCAGGCCCACGTCACCCTTTCGGACCAGCTCCCGGAACTCGCTTCGCGTCACCCGGTGAATTCGTCCTTCGGCGCGGTACCAGACCGCACCCCCATCCACCAGGATCACCGCAAGCTCCTCCTCAAGCCCCTTCAGAGTCCGGACCAGAGCGTCGATGGAACAGCCCGACGGCGGGGTCACCGTCTCGTCGGCGGCAACAAGGAGAAACCGTCCGTAGCGCCATGACCGGGCAGCCGAGAGCGGACGCCCGTGGGCCTTCCAGCCGTCCAGGAACCGGTCCACCTCTTCCAGGAGCCGAGCCTCCTCTTCCGGCTCTAGAGGCCGGCTCGCGCCGAAGTGCCAAAGCCGGGCCGAATCGGGGAGCTCGTGAAACGGTCCGTAGATGGATTCGCTCATTCCTTCCTACCTCCTCTTCGCTCGCTCAAGGCTGGGGCTCGGCCTCCGTCCGGGGCTCTCTCGACTCCGACGGAGGCGAGTCCGACCCGGCCTGGGCTTCAACGGGCTCCGCAGGCGCCGCACCGGACGCAGCGGATGCTATGGCGGGGGTCTGGCCTGGATCGTCCGACACAGGAATCTGGGGTGCCTCTTTGTCCAGGAGGACGGCCACCCACCTGAGGTCCTGCGTGTGCTCCAGCATGATCTTCACCACCATGGTCAGGGGCACAGCCAGCAGAGCTCCCACAGGTCCCCACACCCAGGCCCAAAAGATAAGAGAAACGATGACGACGAGCGTCGAGAGCCCCAGCCGGCGCCCGAGCAGATGGGGCTCCACGAGATTGCCGAAAACAATGTTGATCCCCAGGTAGCCGGTGGCCACTACCGCCGCCGTACCGATTCCTCCGAACTGGATGAGCGAAAGGAGGACGGCGGGGATGGCGGCGATAATGGATCCGATGGTGGGAACGTAGTTGAGAACGAACCCGATGAGGCCCAGGAGGACGGGAAAGTCCACCCCCATGAACCAGCACCAGACGCCGATGCACAAGCCCGTCGCCAGGCTGACCAGCGTCTTGATGACCAGGTACTCCTGGATCTCTCCGGTGATCTTGGCGAAGCGGCTCACCTCACCCTGGGTCTGGCCGAAGATGGCCCGGAACTTGTCCGGGAAGATGGCGGCCTCGGCCAGCATGAAGATCATGATGAGAGCCACCACGAAGGAGGTTGTGATGAAGGTGGCGACCCTCCCCAGCGTGCCTCCCACGAAATCGATGATGGCACCGGGGCTCACGATCTCGGTGGAGATGTACTCGGTCACCGGGAGGCCCCGATCCTGGAGCGCGTCCATCCACGTTTCGGTCAGCGCGCTCAGTCGAGCGGCGTAGCCGGGAAGTCGGTCCTGGAATTCGGCCACCGAGTTGGACGCCAGAAGAACAATGAACCCGATGACCGCCAGATCCACCCCCAACGTGATCACGATGGCCAAAGGGGTGGGCACCCGCCGACTCCGGAGGGCATGCATGATGGGCAGAGATAGAATGGCCAGGAAGAGGGCCACAAAGAACGGGAGGAGAATCGCCGCCCCAAGGCGGAGACCGGCCACGACCACGACGATGCACGCCATGATGAGGAGCGCCTGGGCGCCCGTTCCCCATTCCACGCGCTTGAACATGGGCCACTCGTTCTTCTCGGTCACCGGGATCCGATTCCTTAGCCAAGGGCCGGGAGGAGTTTTCGGAACCCGGCTACCTCCCAGGTCCCCGCCGCCGAAAGCCTACCGATTCCCCATCGGTTCCGCCAAGGGCGCGGAAGTCCGAAGGGGGCCGGGTCTTTCCGGACCCCGAGAGGCCCTGCATGTTTCATGCTGGACCGAAGCCAAACTCTCCACGGAGGCCCGCATGGCAGATCAACGGATCCGAGTCCTCCTGGTGGACGACCAGGAGGAGGACTACGAGATCACCAAGGCGCTCTTGGCGAACGTGGAAATGGGAGGTGTGGAGCTCCACTGGAGCGAGGGCTATCGATCCGGCCTGGAACGACTTCGGGCCGAGGGCTGGGATGTCTGCCTCCTGGACTACTTCTTGGATGAAGGGACGGGTATCAACCTCCTGGAGGCCCTCCAAGAGGAAAGAATCCGGGTTCCCGTCGTCATGCTCACCGGAAAGGGTGACCGGCAGGTGGACCTGGAAGCCATGAAGGCGGGGGCCGTGGATTACCTGGTGAAGGGGGAAATCGACCCGGCCCTCCTGGAACGCTCCCTCCGCTACGCGGTGGAGCGACACAGGACCCAGGAAGCCCTGCGGGCCAGTGAGGAACGCCACCGGGCCATGTTCGACCACCTGCCTCTCGGCCTCTTCCGAGTGACCCCGGAAGGCGAGTACATGGAGGCCAATCCGGCTCTGACCCGGATGCTGGGCCACCCCGACCCCTCGGAGATCCAACGCCTCTACGCCCGCCACTTTTTCGTGAGCCCAGCGGATCGAGACGCCTTCTGGCGGGAGTTGGAGACCCGGGGCGAGGTCCTCGGCTTCGAGACCAGCCTCCGCCGCCCGGACGAAACCCTCCTTCGCGTACGCAGCACTGCACGCCTCCACAAGGCCCCGGGCGGGCGACCGGTGTATGTGGAGGGGACGGTGGAGGACGTGACGGGTCACCGACCGTCGCACCAGGTGGAGGCCGAATCCACGTACTTCCGAACCCTCTTCCGAAACGCGGGGCTGGGGATCGCCATGGTGGACTCGGCCGGCAGGATCCAAGAGGCGAATCCCGTCTTCCGGGAGCTCACGGGCCTGGGGCGGGCCGGCTCCGGGACCCGGACGGCGTGGTCCATCCTGGCCCCGGACGACCAGGTCTCGGTTGCCCGGGGGTTCGAGGAGGTCCAATCGGGCACCCGAGAGCGCTTCCACGAACGAATCCGGCTCCCGTCGGACCCCGGGGCTTCCCCGCAGGCCCGTCTCACGCTGGTCCTTCCGGAGAGCAACGACCGGGATCCAGAGACCCTCCTCCTCTTGCTGGAAACCGCCGACGCTCCCGATGGTGCCACGACGTGACCGGGGGCGGGACTTCACGGACGACGAGCTCCTGGCCGAATGCCGGGTCGAAACGTTCCGCTCCGGGGGTCCGGGGGGCCAGCATCAAAACACCGCGGAGAGCGGCGTCCGCCTGACCCACGAGCCCACGGGGATCCAGGCCGTCTCCCGGGACTCGCCGAGCCAGCATCGGAACAGGAAGACCGCCCTCCGGCGACTCCGGCGGAAGCTGGAGAAGCGCGCACAGCGCAAGCCCCGACGCGTCCCGACGAAGGTGCCCAAGGCCCAAAGACGGAAGCGATTGGAGGAGAAACGAAAGCGGGGCCGGAAAAAGAAGCTCAGAAAGCCCCCTAAGGACCAGGAGTGAAGGCCCGTCACCCCGGCCTCCCTCGTCCGATCGCTGCCCCCATTCAGGTGCCCTCCGACTGCCCCTCGAGCTCCAGGGCGCTCTCCACCACCCCGGCCAACCGCCTCCCCAGGTGCTCGTCGTCCGGATGGACGAGGGGAACCGACGAGGAAAGATCGGTCCGATCCGTGACCAGGACGAGGGTTCTGGACGCCTCAGGGGCCTCCGGGTCCACCAACAGAGGGCCCTTCCCACCCGCCCGGTGAACCTCGATTCGAGGGACCGGATCCGTTTTGAACCCTTCCGCCACCACCACGTCCGCCCCCGCCAGATAGTGCGCGGCGAGGGCCGGGAGACCGGGCTCCCCCCCGACTCCCCATTCCCCGAACACCGCCATGTCCGCCGGGCCCGCCAAGACCACCTTTTCGGCCCCCCCCTCGTGGCGAAGCCTCCAAGAATCGGTTCCCACTCGATCCAGCTCGAAATGGTGACCGTGCTTCATCGCCATGACTCGGTGTCCCCGGGCCCGAAGGGCCTCAATCAGAGCCACCGCCACGGTGGTTTTCCCCGAGTCCTTCCACCCCACCACGGTCACGATGGGAGGAGGTTCGGTGCCGGACGAGCCCCCTCCCCGTTCGAGCAGCCGCTCGGCCCGGTCCCGGTCCCTGGGCGTATTCACGTTCAGGAAGGCGTGCGAGCTCCCAGCCGGAACTCGGCGGCCTTCCCCCTCCTCCACCAGCCGTTGTAGTGAGGGTTCGGACGACTCCAGAATTTCCTCCACCTGGGGAAGGAGGGCCACCGGATAGGCCCCGGCCAGGGGTTCGAAACCCAAG
>SKSR01000159.1 GCA_007122885.1 Gemmatimonadota bacterium | reverse complement strand
TGCACAGGGAGATCATCGTTCGGCGGTTCACGGACCGGGCCGAGCTCGTTCGGATCTTGGCTCACGAGCTGGGGCACGCCCTGGGGCTGGGGCACTCCTCCGATCCCCTCGCGGTCATGGCGGAGCGGGAGGAAGGGGGGGAGGGGGCGGACGGAGGGCTGCCGGTTCTCACGGAGGCGGACCGGGCGCTGCTGGCGGACCGGTGTCCGAACCTTGTGGAGGATTGAGTTGGTCCGGGTGCCGTTGGTGGGACGACGGTGGGAACGATGGGAGGGAAGGGGGGGGCGCATCCACGGGAACGGAAGCACCGACGTATGGTCGTATGGTTGATCCGCAGAGCACCGCCCTCCACGAGGTAGCCCGTCGGGGCAATGCCCAGGTCATGGGACCGCGCCCTCACCACGGCCTTCACCCCGGTCCGCCGTGACCGGACCCGACGGGGGGGATTTGGGCCCCTGGCTCGTGGTGGCAGGGGCCCTCCTGATCCTGTTGGGGGTGGGGCTCTGGACCGGGGCCCTGGGCTGGTTCGGTCGCCTCCCCGGCGACATCCGTTTCGAGGGTGAGCGGAGTCGGGTCTACGTTCCCCTGGCATCCATGGTCGTCATCTCGGTTCTGTTCACCCTGCTCGTGAACGTGTTTCGCCGTTTCTTTTGACCGAGGTCCGGCCGAAAATCGCCGGGAGTTCGCTGGAATGTGCGGCTCCTCGGGTCGATCATGGGCCGGCCGGGCCGTTGGAGAGGGCGGTGGCGAATTCCCTGGACGAGCCCACTCCGCTCCACTTCCTGTTGGGAGTAGGGCCTCCGGCCGCTCGGCGATCGACAGGGATGGATCGCTCCGTACCGGCGTTCCCATGCCCTCAGCAGGTGGGTGGGAACTCCTGATCGAGCTGCCACGGCGCAGACAGTCGCGGGCTCGGATTGCACCGGCGCGCAGCCGGTGAGACATTTCGAGGTCGGCTTGTGGCGCCAGGTATGGACGATCCCAGGAGAGACGGATGAGCGACGTGCGACGGTGGACATTTCCCTTTCTGACTTCCGTGATGGTCCTCGGCCTGCCGGCGATGGGCGAGGCCCAGGAAGTGAATCCGGAGGACGGCCTCCGGGTGGAGCACCTTGTGGTGGAGCCCAGCGAGATCTCGACCCGGGTGGGCGAGTCGGTTCCCTTCTCGGTGCGGGCCTACGACGCTGAAGGGAACGAGCTCCGGCCGGAGATCGCCATCCGGGGAACCATGGGAGGGGTCTGGGCGGACGAGGAGCAGGTCACTGGCCTGGGCGTGGGCGAGCATCAGGTCTCGGTGGTGGTTCTTCCGCCGCCCGGAGTGGACGCCGCCACACCGGGCGTGAGCGTTCCCGTCCATGTGGACTGGCCGCCCGTGGAATCGGTGGAGATCGTGGAGCCCGGAGAACGGCTATACGCCGGGACTCACGCTCGCTTCGGGGTGAACGCCCTTCACTCCGACGGCTCCGAGCGGGAATACCCCGAGGTCGGGTGGTCCACCTCCGATTCCGATATCGCCACCGTTGACCGGTTCGGGAGGGTGGCCGCGCAAGCCCCGGGGACCGTCGAGTTGAGGGCGGAGGTGGAAGGGGCCGAAGGGGTCCGGCGCCTGGAGGTGGAGCCCTTCCCCGGGAACCGGATCGAGGTGGATGCCACCATGGAGGAGGCTCGGACGGGAGACGTGGTCCACTTGGAGGCCCGGGTTCTCGATGAGCAGGGGCGAGAGGTGTCCGACGCTCCGGTCACATGGAGCCTGGAGTACATTCCCCACGATTCCATCGTGGCCCCAGGCGGCCCGGGTCAGGTGGAAAACGGTCGGTTCGTGGCCGATTGGCCTGGCGAGTACACGATCTACGCCAACTCCGGCCACCTGCAAGGTTGGGCCTCGGTGCAGGTCCAGGGACGGGATGTCGTGCGAAGGATCCACGAGGTGGGACGTGGGTCCGTCCGGGACCGGCGGACCTCCGACTTCTGGGTCTACGAGGGTGTGGACGGACGGGACTACGCGATCACGGGGACGTGGGGTACCGGTGGCTTCGCCTATTTCTGGGACGTGACCGACCCGGGCAATATCCAGCTCACCGACTCGATCCAGGTGGACGCACGGACGGTGAACGATGTAAAGGTCTCGCCAGACGGTCGATACGGGGTGCTCACCCGGGAAGGTGCGTCGGACCGGAGGAACGGGGTGGTGATCATGGACCTCTCGGATCCGGCCCATCCAACGGTGGCCGCCGAGTACACCGAGGGGCTCACGGGGGGGGTGCACAACACCTTTCCCACCGACGACTACCTGTTCGCCCTCTCCGCCGGAGAGAAGTACGTCATCCTGGACATGTCGGACATCTATGATCCCCAGTACGTGAGCGAGTACCGGCACCCCAACGCCCGGATACACGACATCTGGGTGAAGGACGGGATCGCTTATTCAGCCCAGTGGGACGCAGGGGTGGTGGCCGTGGACGTGGGCCACGGCGGCTGGGGCGGATCCATCGAAGAGCCTGTCTTCATCAACAACTACGAGGTTCCCGGCGGACGTACGCACGAAGTGATCCCGTATTACCAAGAGGAGACGGGCCGCCTCCTCCTCTTCGCCGGCGACGAGATCATCGGCCGCTCCGGGTACGCCCTGGAGGGGGGCAACGACCGGATGCCCTACGACCCGGAACGCCCTGGAAGCGGGACGCCCCGCAGCACGGCGGGCTATATGCACATCATCGACTTCACGGATCCCGAAAAACCGCAGAAGATCGCCCGCTTCCACGTTCCGGACTACGGCACCCACAACGCTTGGATCGAGGACGACATCCTCTACCAGGCCTACTACGAAGGGGGCCTTCGGGTGGTGGACGTCTCCGGCGAGGATCTCATGGGGAACCTCTACAACCAGGGGCGCGAGATCGCCGTCTTCAAGCCCTACGATCCTATCGGATTCCAGAGGAACGCGCCCATGGTCTGGAGTGCCCAGCTCCACAAGGGCTATATCTTCCTCTCCGATGCGAATAGCGGCCTTTGGGCCCTCGAGCTGGAACCGGAGGAACCGGCTGTTCCGTAGCTCCGGCTCCGGAGGTGCAGGTCGAGGTCGGGGGCTCCCGTGAAGGGAGCCCCCGGAGCCGCCGTCGATCCCTTTCCCTCCCTCGTTCGTCCTCGCTCCTTCACCGGGCCGGACGGAACCCTCCTTCTCACTCTGGCAGGGCTCTGGGGCTTCTCCTTCCTGTTCATCGAAGTCGCTCTCACCGGAGTCGGGCCCATATGGGTGGTGGTGGGGCGCACCGGTGTGGGTGCCGCCGTCCTCTTCGGCGTTCTGGCGCTACGGGGTGAGGGGGTTCCCCGGGGGCGTGGGCTGTGGCCCAGGGTGGCCTTCCTGGGGCTCCTGACAAACGCGGTTCCCTGGAGCGCGGCGGCATGGGGCCAGCAGTTCCTCCCGTCGGGGTTGGTGGCCCTTCTCATGGCAGCAGTGCCCACCTTCACCCTCGTGGTTTCGGTGGCCGCCCGCTTGGAGCGGTTCACTCCTGGACGAGTGGTCGGCCTGGGGCTCGCTCTGAGCGGGGTGGCTCTGACGGTGGCGGCGGACACGGGGGAGCCGGAGCGGGTGGCGGCCATCGGTGCGGGGGTGGGAGCCACGGTCCTATACGCATGCGGCGCGGTGTACGCCAACCGACGGGTGGCGGGCCGCGCATCCCCCCTGGCCGTCGCGGCGGGGCAGGTGCTCGTGGCGTTCCTCCTCACTCTCCCGGCAGCCCTTCTCCTCGACCCGGTGCCCGACCCGGCCGCCGTCACCCTGCCTGTGATGGGCGCCGTTCTCTGTCTGGGAGCGTTGGGAACGGGAGCAGCGTATCTCGTCTTCTACACCCTCATCGAGCGAGTGGGGGCCACGAACACCACTCTCGTGACCTACCTCATCCCCTTGGTGGCGGTGGCGGCGGGTGCCCTCTTCCTGGGTGAGCGCCTGGGTTATCCCGCCGTGGCGGGAGGACTTCTCATCCTCGCAGGGATCTGGGTGGCCCAGCGAGGGACCCGCGCCAGAGGGTGATCAGTCGTCGGAAGGCGGCCCGCCGTTGCCCATTCCTTCGACCCCTTCCGCGGACTTCGCCGCCTGACTCCACAGCTTGATGAAGGCTCGTCTCCGGTTGGGTGAGGCCAGGAAATCGGCCAAGGTATAGCGGTCCAGGGTTTCCAGAAAGCTCGTCTGGGCCTCGTGGAGGACGTTCTTCAGCATGCAGGCCGGAGTGATGGGGCAGGTGTCGTTTTCCCGGTCGAAGCATTCCACCAGGTGGAAGTCCGGCTCGGTGTGCCGGACGAGCCACCCAACGTTCACCTCCTGAGGCGGCACGGCCAGCCGGAAGCCCCCACCCCGTCCCCTCACCGCTTCCACCACCCCGAGCTGGCTCAGGGTGCCGGCCACCTTCAGGAGGTGGTTCTGCGACACGCCATAGGCCTCGGCGATCTCCCCGGCGGGCACCAGGCGATCGTCGTAGACTCCCAGGTACAGGAGGATTCGCAGGGAGTAGTCGGAGAAGTATGTGAGTCGCATCGGTCCGGCCTCCGCGGTCCGGGTACAGGGGAGAGGGAACAATCCCTTGAAAAGACATACCCGCCATACTGGTTTCCGGTCCCGGACCGGCCGCCCCCGGTCGCTCCCTTTTCGCCGCAGATCCGGACCCATAGAATGGCGGAAACTCGAGCCGGAAGAGTCTCACTGGGAGAGCGAACGGGTCCATCGTGCAGTTACGCATGCCCCACACCCTGGCTCTCCTTTTCGCCCTCATGGCGGCGGCCCTGGTGGCCACTTGGATCGTGCCGCCGGGCACTTTCCAGATGGAGGTCACCGAGGCCGGGCAAGAAGTCGTCGTTCCTGGAACGTTCGAGGTGTTGGACGACTCGGATCGGCTCGGCCCTTGGGAGCTGTTCACCGCGGTACCCCGAGCCTTCGCACAGGCCCAGGACATCATCTTCTTCCTCTTCATCATCGGGGGTGTCCTGGCGATCGTCCGGGCCACCGGAGCCATCGACGCCCTCCTGGGGTGGCTCCTCCATCGCTTCGGGTCCCGGCCCGGCGCCCTGATCTTCACGGTGGTCCTGACCTTCGCCGTGGCATCCAGCGCCATGGGTGCGTCAGGGGAGTACATTCCGTTCGTCCTGATTCTGGTCGCCCTTTGCCGTGCCATGGGCATGGACCCCATGACGGCCGTCGGCATGATCGTGGCCGGATACGGTATCGGATATGGGGCGGCGGCCTTCAACCCGTACACGGTGGTGGTGGCCCAAGGCATCGCGGATGTGCCCAC
>SKSR01000243.1 GCA_007122885.1 Gemmatimonadota bacterium | reverse complement strand
TATGGTGACTTGGTTTTCCTCTACCGTGAACCTACTCGACATGAACACGACGCCCTGAAACCGGACCTCCAAATCACCGGACTCGGCCCAGAAAGCCTGCCACGGCCCGGCCAGGCCCGAGGTCGCCAGGTCCTCCTCCTGGAGGACAACGCTGAAGGAACCGGTGGGAAAGTCTCCCAGCTCCGCCGGCGCCACTGGATCGGAATCGCTGCAAGCCGCGAGGAAAAGGAGCAGCACCGGGAAGAGCATGCCCAATCCTCTGCCCCCGGGTCCTGATCGCCCCAGGCCCCCCCTCGGGGCTTCGCTCCGTCGTCGGGCGGGGTCCTTCCTCATCCGACATGCGTTCGTCCGTTCCAGCATGGCTCCCTCTCCTATCCGTCGAATCCCAAGAATCCACCGGGTCCGCCCATGGGGCGGACGACTCGAGCCTTCCCCCGGTCGCCTTGCCGTCGGGGCACGTCTCGTCCATGGTTCAAGGAAGAAGCCACGTTGACGGGAAGTTCCCCGAGCCCGGACATCCCCGAGTTGGAAATGTTGCGGGGGAGGAGGAGTCCCATGCCGAACGATCCGAACACCAGCCGGCGAAGAGCTTCACCGCCTGGTTCCGTCAGCGCTTCCGATCCCACCGACGCCTCCGGTTTCGCAGCCGAAACCTTCGAGAACCTCTTCGAGGAGGCCCCGGTCGCCTACTTTTCCGCGGATCCGAAGGGGAGCATCCGGCAGGTCAACCGGAGAGCCGAGGAGCTTCTGGAGGTGGATGCCTCCGAGCTCATCGGCCGATCCGTCCTGGAGCTGTACGCGGACACCCCCGAGGGACGGGAGAAGGCCCGGCGGCTCCAGGAGCGGCAGCTCCAGGGTGAGGACCTGGTGGACCAGGAAGTCCAGATGGTGCGAGGGGACGGGGTCCCCTTCTGGGCAGCCCTCACCGTCCACGTGATCCGCGACGACCAGGGAGAGGTCGTGGAGCGGAGGGGCGCGGTAGTGGACGTAACGGAGCGGAGGAGAGCCCAAGACGCCCTTCGAGAGAGTGAGGAGCGCTTTCGCCGAATCTTCGAGAATTCGAACGACGGCATCTTCGTCCTGGACCTTGAGGGCGACCGGATCCTTGAGGCGAACTCCAAGGCTGCCGAGATGTTGGAGTACGACCTGGAAGAGCTTCTGGGGATGCCCATCAGCGCCGTTCACCCGAACGAGATGGCCGCGCTCGCCCGCTTCGTGGAAGAGGTCTTCCAGCTGGGGAGCGGGTGGACGGATGAGCTGACCTGCCTGACCAAGACGGGAGACAGGCTCCCCGCCGAGATCTCGGCGTCGACGGTGGAAGTGGCCGGACAGCGCCGCCTCATCATAGCCGCCCGAGACGTGACGGACCGCCGCAGGGCCGAGGAAGCCCTCCGGCAGGCCCACGATGCCCTGGAGAGACGGGTCCAGGAACGAACGGAAGAGCTGGCTGAAACGAACCAGCGACTTCGGGAGGAGGTCGCTCACCGGGAGCAGGCCGAGGAGGCGCAGCGCCACTACGCCCGCCGTCTGGAGACCCTTCGCCAGATCGAGCGAGCCATCCTGGCGGCCCGCTCGCCGGAGGACATCGCCCAAGCCGCCCTCGTCCACCTGGAGAGGCTGGTTCCCTGCACCCGTGCCAGCGTGGCGTTCCTGGACGAGGATTCCCAGGAGTGGGAGATCGCAGCGCTCCGAAGCCCGGAAGGAACCCGCCTTCCAACGGGCGCACGGCTCCCCCTGGAAGCTCTGGGGACGGTGGACGAACTCCGAGCTGGGCGCCCCCGGGTCCTCGAGGACATCGAAGAAGAGCCCCCGGCCCCCGCCATGGAGAAGGTTCGGAGAGAAGGCATACGAAGCGTCGTCAACGTTCCCCTCCTGGCCCGAGGGGAGCTCATCGGTGCCCTGAACCTGGGTCACGAGGGTCCCGATGCGTTCGACGCGGAGGTCATCGACGTGGGCCGGGAAGTGGCGGACGGCCTCGCTGTGGCCATCCAGAACGCCCGGCTCCACGAGCGCCTTCAGCGGCATGCCGAGGAACTGGAGCAGCGGGTGCAGGAGAGGACCGCCGAGTTGGAATCCTTTTCCTACTCGGTCTCCCACGACCTTCGCGCCCCCCTCCGGGCCGTAGATGGCTTCTCGCGGGTCCTGGAGGTGGAGTACGGGGAGCGTTTCGACGACGAGGGACGCCGCCTGCTGGGAATCATCCGGGACAGCACCCGGCAAATGGGCGAGCTCATCGACGACCTCCTGGCCTTTTCGCGCCTGGGACGGCAGGAAATGCGCTTCGGCACCGTGAATCTGGGGGAGCTGACACGGTCGGTCTTCGCCGAGCTCACTCCGCGGAACTCCGAGCGAGGTGTGGAGCTCCGGTTCGGCGAGCTGCCTCCCGCCCAAGGGGATCCGAGCATGCTCCGGCAGGTATTGTCGAATCTCCTCTCCAACGCCCTCAAGTACACCCGCCCCCGGGAGCATTCGGTCATCGAAGTGGGTTCGGAGGAGATGGAGGGCGAGACGGCCTATTACGTTCGGGACAACGGAGTGGGCTTCGAGATGGAGTACGTGGACAAGATCTTCGGGGTCTTCCAGCGGCTCCACGGGGCAGAGCAGTTCGAGGGAACGGGGGTGGGGCTCGCCATCGTCGAGAGGATCATCGAACGCCACGGAGGACGGGTCTGGGCGGAGGGACGCCCCGACGAAGGAGCCACGATCCGGTTTACGCTTCCCCCGAAGAGGTAGCGACGAGAAATGGTCAATGTGAATGCGGTGGAGATCCTCCTGGTGGAGGACCAACCCCACGATGTGGAGCTTACCCTTCGAGCGCTCCGCCAGCACAACCTGGCGAACAACGTCTTGGTCGTGAACGACGGAGCCCAGGCCCTGGACTTCGTCTTCGCTCGGGGGGAGTTCGGGCATCGGGATCCGGAAAACGGACCCAAGGTCATTCTCCTGGATCTGAAGCTTCCGAAGGTGGATGGCCTGGAGGTTTTGCGCCAGGTGAAAGGACACCCGCGCACGAAGGTGATTCCCGTGGTGGTCCTCACTTCCTCCCGGGAAGAGCAGGACATCGTGGAAAGCTACGAGCTGGGCGTGAACAGCTACCTCGTCAAGCCGGTGGACTTCGACAAGTTCATCGAATCCGTCTCCGAGCTCGGCTTCTACTGGCTCCTCTGCAACGAACCTCCGCGTCTTCCGGGGGAGGGATGACGGGTCGCCCCGGTGAGGAGGAGGCCCCCCTCCGGATCCTGATCCTGGAGGATCAGGCCAAGGACGCCGAGCTCATGGAATACGAGCTCCGGACGGCCGGGTTCGATTTCGAGGCCCGGCGGGTCTCGGACCGGCCCGCCTTCGAGGCGGCGCTGGAGGAGTGGTCTCCCCACATCGTCCTGGCCGACTACTCTCTCCCCTCCTTCGATGGCACTAAGGCCTTGACCCTGGTGCGGGACTCGAACCCGCACCTCCCCATTATCGTCGTTTCCGGGGCCCTGGGGGAGGAGCGGGCGACTCGGATCCTCAAGGAAGGGGCCACCGACTACGTTCTGAAGGACAGACTCTCCCGGCTTCCCGCGGCCGTAGAGCGGGCACTGGAGGAAGCCGAGGAAAAACGGGCCCGACTGGAGGTCGAACAGGCCCTCCGGAGGTCGGAGCGAACCCAGCGGACCCTCCTGGAGATCACGAACGCGGCGGTGGCGAAGCTGGAACGGGCCGAACTGTTCCGGGCCCTCGTGGACAGCCTGGCACACGCCGTGGAGTTTTCCCGCGCGAGCCTGGCGCTGCGGGATCGGGACGACCGCGGGCTCCTGCATGTCTTCACGCTCCAGGGGGGAGCCGGGGCCGACGATGATGAGGGGGATGAGGGGAGCCCGCTCCGGTTGGAGGGAAGCGCGTTCGGAAAGGTGATCCAGGAGCGCGAGCCCCGAATCCGCAGGGACCTGGAGGAAGATGATGCGGAGTACGAGCACGAGGCCCAGGTCCGGGCCCTGGGCATCCGATCGTACGCCATCGTCCCCCTGGCGCTGAAAGACGAGGTTCTGGGAGCCCTCGCGGTGGGCGCCGAGCTTCCCGCACGGTACGGGGAGGAAGACGCGGACTTCCTCCTGCAAGTGGGTCGCCAGCTCGCCCTGGCGGTGGACACCACGTTGGCCTACGAGGAGGTGGAACGGCTCAGGCGACAGCTCGAGCTGGAGAACCTCTACCTGCGGAAAGAGGTCCTCGAGGCCCGGTCCTTCGGGGAGATCATCGGGGAGAGCCCGGCGATCCGAAGGGTTGTGGAGGCCATCGAGCAGGTGGCTCCCACCGAGGCCACAGTCCTGGTCTCCGGCGAGTCCGGAACGGGAAAGGAGCTGGTGGCTCGGGAAATCCATAACCGGAGCGAGCGGCGGCGGGGCCCCATGATCACGGTGAACTGTGCGGCCATCCCCGAGAACCTCTACGAGAGCGAGTTCTTCGGACACACGAAGGGAGCCTTCAGCGGCGCCGTGCGAGACCGGGAAGGACGCTTCGCCGCCGCCCGGGGTGGCACGCTCTTCATGGACGAGTTGGGCGAGATCCCCCGGGAACTCCAGAGCAAGCTGCTCCGGGTGCTCCAGGACGGGACCTACCAGAGGGTCGGCGAGGAGCGGAACCAGACCGCCGATGTCCGGATCGTGGCGGCCACGAACCGGGACCTGACCCGGGAGGTGCGCGCGGGACGTTTCCGAGAAGACCTCTTCTACCGACTGAGCGTCTTCCCCATCCGCATCCCCCCTTTGCGGGAACGGAAGGAGGACATCGTCCTTCTCGCTCCCCACTTCCTGGAGCAAGCGTGCCGAAAGCTCAATCGGCCCGACCTCCGCCTGACGGAGGCAGACATGGCGGAGCTCCAGGCCTACGACTGGCCCGGCAACGTCCGGGAGCTCCAGAACACCCTCGAGCGCGGGGTCATCACGGCACAGGGCCGAAGACCCAGGCTCCACATCCCACGCACATCGGGCCCCGCGTCTTCCATCCAGGGGCCGGACTCGGAACCAGGAGAGGACGGGGATCCGGAAGTGGTGAGCGAGGCGGAGATGGAGCGCCGGGTACGAAAAAACATCCTGGCCGCCCTGGAGAAGAGTGGAGGAAAGATCTACGGCGAAGGGGGAGCCGCCGAGCTCCTGGGCATTCCTCCCACCACGCTCGCGTCCCGGCTCAAGACCCTGGAAATCGATCCGAAGGCCGTCGCATCCTAGTGTGGTGTCGCAGAAGTCCCGTGAAGCACCGAGAGGGTCGAAGCGCCGCTCCAGCAAGGCGCGACGACGAGGCATAGCAGCGCTACGTCGAGGAGGAGCAACACAGCTGGAGCGG
>SKSR01000090.1 GCA_007122885.1 Gemmatimonadota bacterium | reverse complement strand
TCCGGATCCGCCACCCCCACCACCTGGCGCCCTGCCCGGGCAGGGTTGGTCAAAGGTCCCAGAACGTTCATCACCGTGGGAAAACCCAACTCGGCCCGGACGGACGCCACATGGCGCATGGCCGGGTGGTGGGCAGGGGCGAACATGAATACGATTCCCGCCTCCTCCAAAATGAAGGAGGCGGACTCGGGAGGCACGTCCACCGGCACCCCCAACCGCTCCAGCACATCGGCGCTCCCACTCCGGGATGTGAAGGAACGATTCCCGTGCTTCGCCACCGACACACCGGCCCCGGCCGCCACGAAGGCGGCGGCGGTGGAAATGTTGAACGTGCTCGCCCCTCCACCCGTCCCACAGGTGTCCACCAGATCCCTCGGATCGGGAGAGGGAACGTCCACCATAACCTTGCGGAGAGCACGTACCCCCCCTGCGATCTCGGACGCGTGGACACCCCGGGCCCGGAGGGTCACGAGGAGGGCGGCCATGAGCACCGGGCTGACTTCGCCGGTCATGAACCGGCCGAAGGCCCACTCTGCCTCCTCCGCCGAAAGGGGAAGGCCATCCGAGGCTTTCGCCACCAGAGTTTTGAGATCGGAGGACACGGCCGAAAACCGGAATGCTGTGAGAAGCGCCGATGGGGGAACCGCTCCCCCATGTAGTCCGACCATGGTACCCGAAGGCCGCGCCTCGGGTCAACGCTCCGTCCGACCCGCAGACAGCCCCCATGTTGACAGCTCCTCCACCCCACCTACCTTGGGCTCGTGACCCCTCACCAGGAGTTTCGCGCCCGAATCCGGATCCACTACGACGGGACCCGCTTCTTCGGTTGGCAAATCCAGCCCCTGGGCCGAACCGTCCAAGGTGAGCTCCAGAAGGCCGTGGAGCGTTTGACCCGGGAGGCCCGAACCGTCACGGGAGCCGGCAGGACCGACCGCGGCGTCCACGCCTTGGGCCAGGTGGCCGCCGTCTCCCTTCCAACCCGATGGTCCCCCGCCACCTTCCGAAAATCCATGAACGCGGTCCTACCTTCGGACATCTGGATCGCGGAGGCCGTGGAGGCGCCTTGGAGCTTTCACCCTCGTCGGGATGCGGTGGCGCGGACTTACGAATACCGTCTGGGCGTGGAGGAGAACGCGTGGTCCCCGTTCCATCGCCCGTACTGCTGGCCGCTGAAGCATCCGGTGGCTTTCCAAACCCTGCAGGAGGCTGCCGAACACCTACCGGGAAACCATTCCCTTGAGGCCTTCGCCAAGTCCGGCCAGCCGGAGCGGGGGACCGTCTGCAGGGTATACGAGGCTCAATGGTCCCGGTGGGGAAAGCTTGGCTTTACTTTCCGGATACGAGCGAATCGGTTCCTTCACCACACGGTTCGGTACCTGGTTGGAACCATGGTCGACATGGCGTGGGGAAGACGCCCCCTCGAGCATATGGAGCGAATGATCCACAGCGAGGAACCGGTTCCGGAGACGTCTCGGCCGGCGCCGCCCCAGGGGCTCTTTCTCATGGATGTGGAGTACCCGGAGCCCGGCAGCGCAGGGGAGCCTCCCTCCGGCACGCAACGGGACGGAAAGGACGAGCCATGAAGATCTTCCTCGACACTGCGGACCCGGACGAAATCCGGAGCGCGGCGGAAGCCAACCTCATCGACGGGGTGACCACGAACCCGAGCCTCCTGGCCAAGGTGGCCACCCACCGGGAGCCCCGGGAAATCCTCCTGGAGATCTGCGACCAGGTGGACGGGCCCGTGAGCGCCGAGGTGGTCGCCGAAGACTGCGAGGAAATGGTCGAGGAGGGACGTAGGCTCTCCGAGATCCACCCGCACATCGTGGTGAAGGTCCCCCTCTCCCAGGACGGCCTCCGGGCCTGCCGAACCCTTAGGAACAACCGGATCCGCGTCAACGTCACCCTCTGCTTCTCGGCGGCGCAGGCCGTTCTGGCGGCGAAGGCGGGAGCCACCTACATCTCCCCGTTCATCGGGCGGATCGACGACGCGGGACACGAAGGGATGGACGTCCTCAGCGAGATTCGACGCGTCTACGACACCTACCATTATGAGACGGAGATCCTGGCGGCTTCGCTTCGACACCCCAAGCACGTGCGGGAAGCCATGCTGATCGGGGCCGACTGCGCCACCCTTCCTCCCGACGTCCTTCATAAGCTCATGAAGCACCCGCTCACCGATTCGGGCCTTCGGGCCTTTCTGGACGATTGGGAGCGGGCGGGCCGACAGCTCTAACGCACTGAGCGTAGCACCATGGTCATGGGCCTTTCCCGTCCCCGTTCCCAGCGTCGACATCGGCTGGCAGCCCTCTTCGGCTCGGCTCTGCTGGGCGGGGTCCTTTTGGGGGGATGTGGAGACGTGGAGGCGGGAGAACCCGTCGAGGGCGGAGAAGGGACCGGTGAACCCGTCGCTGGAGAGACCGCCTCCCCCGCCACTGCCCCGGCCGAGCCGGCTCCTGGACCGGGTGCGTCCGCGTCGGTAGAGGAGTCCAGGCGGACGGCGATCACCGAGGCGGCGGCCCGAGTAAGTCCATCGGTGGTCTCCATCCACGTGCTCCGGACGCAGATCGCTCACCCCCGAACCCCGTGGGAATCCTTCTTCCTCCCCTGGGGAGCCAGGAGGAGGGCCACGGGCCTCGGTTCCGGGTTCGTCTACGACGACAGGGGCCGGATCCTCACCAACCACCATGTCGTCGAGGGGGCTGACCGGATCCTCGTAACCCTGCCGGACGGGCGGGACCTGGAGGCCCGGCTGGTGGGAGCGGATGCGGTGACGGACCTGGCGGTCCTGGAGGTGGAGGAAGAGCCTCCCCCTCCCGCTCCCCTGGGCACGGCCCACGACCTCACGATCGGCGAGTGGCTCCTGGCCATCGGCAACCCCTTCGGCAACTTCATCTCCAACCCGGAGCCGACCGTGACCACGGGCGTGGTGTCCGCCACCGGCCGCCACGTGGTCCCAGGTGAGGACGAGCGGAACTTCTTCCTGGGGATGATCCAGACCGACGCTTCGGTCAACCCGGGGAATTCGGGGGGGCCCCTGGCCAACGCGGCAGGAGAGGTGGTGGGACTCAACACGTTCATCTTCACCCGTGGAGGGGGTGCGGAGGGACTCTCCTTCGCCATCCCCATCGACCGTGCCCTGCGCATCGCCGGGGACCTGGTGGAGCACGGCGAGGTTCGTCGGGCGTGGCTGGGGGTGGACGTGGCCCCGGTGGCCGCAGACGCCTTCGGCCGGACGAGAGGCGTTCGAGCCACCAGAGTGGCTTCCGGCTCCCCGGCTGCCCGAGCGGGAATCGAAGTCGGGGACCGGTTCGTGGAGACGAATGGCCAGCGGCTTGCGACCCCCCTCGATTTCGAGGCGATTCTCCTGGATCTTCGGGCAGGGGACCCAGTGGAAGTGCGGGTGGAGGGCGACGACGAGCCGCGTAGGATGGTGACCGAGACGCTCCCGTCCGTAGCCGCCGAGCGGATCCGGGTGGGTGAGGAGCTGGAGCTCATCACCGTGACCCCCCAGGTGCAGGCGGAGCGCGAACTCCGCGCGGAAGCCGGAGCCCTCGTGGTCCGGATCTCCTCTCGGCTTCGGCAGACGCTGGGCCTCCAAGAAGGGGACGTCCTCCTACAGCTCAACAACGAGCCTATCCGGAGCGCCGAGGAGGCGGCCGCGGCCCTGGACCAGCTACCCCCTGGCCCCGTACGGATCTATTTCGAAAGGGATCGCGGAATCGGGGTCCGGGACCGGATCCTCAGACCATGACCCAGCTCCGTTCCCGCCCTGTTACGCTGATGCCGGGCCCCGACCGACGGGGGTCCCCTCTTACTTCAGCCCCACCGAGGTCCCCTTGAGCGATACGACGACCGACGGTTATGTGCACCCGCTCACCGAACGGTACGCCTCACGGGAGATGCAGCGGATCTTCTCCCCCAGCCGGAGGTTCGGCGTCTGGCGACGCCTCTGGGTCGCTCTGGCCGAGGCGCAGCGGGAGATGGGACTGGATGTGACTGAAGAGGCTCTGGCGGAAATGCGGGACGCGGTGGACCGCATCGACCTTGAGCGGGCCCGGGAGCTGGAGGCCCGTTTCCGCCACGATGTCATGGCGCACGTCCACCTCTTCGGCGAGGCGGCCCCGGCGGCAAAGGGGATCATCCATCTGGGAGCCACCTCCGCGTTCATCACGGACAATACGGACCTCATCCTGCATCGGGAGGCGTTGGAGCTGGTCCGGGCCCGTCTCGTCCGAATCGTGGAGGCACTGTCGGACTTCGCCCGCCGCCACCGGGCCCTCCCTACTCTGGCCTACACGCACTTCCAACCGGCCCAGCCCACCACGGTGGGGAAGCGAGCCACGCTCTGGATCCAGGACTTCCTCCTGGATCTGGAGGAGCTTGCTTTCCGGTTGGAAAAACTCCGGTTCCGGGGAGCCCGGGGTACCACGGGGACTCAGGCTTCCTTCCTTCAGTTGTTCCACGGTGACGGAGAGAAGGTGGACCGTCTGGATGCTCGAGTGGCCCAACGCATGGGCTTTCAGAACCGGTTCGGGGTGAGCGGCCAGACCTATCCCCGGAAGGTGGACGCGGCCATCGCCGGAACTTTGGCGGGGGTGGCCACATCTGCGTCCAAGCTGGGCCACGACCTCCGGCTTCTGGCCCACCTCCGGGAGGTGGAGGAACCCTTCGAGGAGGACCAGATCGGCTCCTCCGCCATGCCCTACAAGCGGAACCCCATGAGGGCCGAGCGTATCTGCGCTCTGGCTCGACACGTCATCACCCTTCAACACGATCCGGCAAGCACGGCGGCCACCCAGTGGCTCGAGCGGACGCTGGACGACTCGGCGAACCGACGGCTGTCCATCCCGGATGCCTATCTGACGCTGGACGGCACGTTGGTCCTGGTGGAGAATGTGAGCCGGAACTTGACCGTCCACCCGCAGGTCGTCCGGGAGAACCTTGCACGAGACCTTCCCTTCATGGCCACGGAAGCCATCCTCATGGACGCGGTAGCCCGGGGTGGAGACCGGCAGGAGTTGCACGAACGGATCCGCCGGCACGCCTTCCGGGCCGCCCGGAAAATGAAGGACGAAGGGGGAGGCAACGACCTTCTGGAGAGGATCGCCGCAGACCCGGCCTTCGGAATGGCGGAGGAGGCCCTTGAATCCCTCATGGAGCCCGAGCGTTTCGTGGGTCGGGCTCCGGAGCAGGTCGACCGATTCCTGGCCGAATGGGTGGAGCCGGCACTGGCCCGCTACGGTGGGGACGGGGAGGATCTTCTGGGGGAGCCCGATGTCCGGGTCTGAGCGGCCGGCCGCCCTGCCCTTCCCCTTGCT
>SKSR01000334.1 GCA_007122885.1 Gemmatimonadota bacterium | reverse complement strand
CCCCACAGGAGGCTCGAGGGATGGACCTCGGCGTGGGCTCCACGGTGGAGCTGGCCGCCACCCAACCCCACCAGGTGGCGGTGGAGGTCCTCTTCCCGGGTGAGGGCGAGGGGGACTCCTTCTACGGAGGAGCGTTCACGACTTTCCTGGTCCAGAGGCTGTGGCAAGCCTCGCCGGCGGCCACCTACCAGGAGGTGTTCGAGGATGTCCACAACGCACTGAAGCGACACCAGTTCGAGCAGGACCCCCACCTCTCGGAAGAGACCGATCGACGGGAAGCCCCCCTATTCCAGACCGGGGCGCTCTCCGACGGCCTGGCCCTCCTCCCCATCGTCTCGGTGGACGGGGACCGGGTGGAAGTGGGCGCGGGACGGGCGGTGGGCATCACTTCCGGCTCGGTTCTGGAGCTGGAAGGAGGTGCCCGGATCCTGGCCGACGACGTGAGCCGGGACAGGACCCGTGGAAGCGTTCTCTCGGGTCAGGCGCAGGAAGGGACCGGCGCCCGGGTCGTGGGCTACCGCTTCCCCAGCTCCGAGCTGGCCGTGAACGTGGCTGGTGTGGGAACCCGGGTGAGGGATGCGGCCCAGGCCGCTCTGGGGGACGTACCCGGGGTCTCCCTGGTGGAGGACGAGGGAGGGTTCTCCCATCTGTTCCTGCGACGAACCGCCGACGATGTCCGGATCGTGGGGCTGGACGGGGCTATCCGACACACCTTCGACATCGACGAAGTGGGAGGAGAGGAGTTCGTCCACACCCTTCGGAAGGAGGCCGCGGCCCGGAGATTGGGGGAGATGGACAACCTGGGCCAGGAGTTCGGCCTGGAGGTCTCCATGGCCGACGACCGGACCACTCTCGGCCTGGGCGAGCTGGTGACCTTCCGCGCCCGCTCGGAACGGGAAGGCTACCTTACCTTGGTGGACTTGGGGACGGACGGCACGGTGACCGTTCTTTTCCCCAACCCCTACGACCGGAACAACCGGGTGGAGGCAGGGGAGGAGATCGTGTTCCCTTCGCCTAGCATGGATTCGGACATCGTGGCTCTCCCCCCTTCGGGGAGGGGCATGGTGCGGGCCTTCCTCACCTCGGAGCCGTTGGACATTCCCCTGGAAGACGACTTCACCCAGGGCGACGTCCTCCTCGCCGACCAGTTGGCCGAAGCGGTCAAGAGCGCCGCGGGCCCGGTGGAGGAAAGCTCGGAGGCGGTGCGGCTGGACACCTGGGGGACCACCTCGATCACGTACGAGATCGTCGAATAAGAGGGCCGGTCCCGCTCTCCCGATGTCGACGGGTGTGAAGCGACTGTTAGCGGCGACGCTCATCGTGGCCGCCGCCACCGGAGGGGCCCGGCTTCTCCAAAGTGATGCCGTGGCGAGCCTTACGGGAGCGGAGGCGGTGGAGCTATGGACTCTCGACCTCCGCCAGCGAACCATGGCGGAGGAGAGGAGGGGACAGGACTCGGAGGTGGTCCTGGTCCTCTTCGACGAGGAGGCGGTGGAGGAGTGGCCATACCTCTCACCTTTCCCCCGAACGGTTCTGGCCGAGCTGATCGAGGCCCTGGACCGGGCCGGTGCGAGAACCATCGGGCTGGACGTCTACCTGGAAAACCTCTTCCCGGAGCTGAACGAGCTGGACGGAGGCGATGACCGGCTTCAGGAAGCAATCCACGAAGCCGGCAACGTGGTCCTGGCGGCCCCCATGGACGCCGGCGACGGCTCCCCCTCCCTGGCCCTCCCCCACCCCGACTTCCTATCGGGAGCAGCCGGCGTGGGCGCCGCCGAGCTCCCCACGCCCTTCGAGACCGTCCGGGACGGTCTGCTCGCGGCTCGCTCGGGCGAGGGGTTGGCTCCGAGCTTCGCCCTGGCCGTCTACGCCCACTCACAAGGGATGGATGCGGACTCGATCCTGGACCGGGCATGGAGCGAAGGGCGTCTGGAGCTCCCCGGTCTTCCCGAGGAGCACGGCCGGGTCCCGAGCGGGTGGAGAACAGGGGAGGCCGAGGCGGACTTCGCGTTGCCCTTTCCCCTTCGGTTCTACGGCCCCCCCTCACAGACGGTGGCGCCGGAGGGCGACGCCCCGGACGAAGGGACCTTCCGGGCCTACTCCGCGAGCCACGTTCCGGTGCTGGCGGACTTCCTCCCGGACGACTTCGAGGACCGGATCGTCCTCCTAGGGTCCGGTTTTCATGAGGAGGAGCGGTTCCGTTCCCCGTTCTACGACGAACGGAGGGCCGGCGGAGAGGGGGGCATCTTCGGGTGGACCTACGGCGTGGAGGTGCACGCCAACGCCCTGCAAACCTTCCTCGAGGGACGGTACCTGCGGGAGCCGGGACCGGCTGGGAACCTCCTCTTCCTCCTCCTGGCCGCCGCGGTACCCGCAGCCGCCGTCTTTTTCCTCGGGACGGTGGCCGGCGCCTTTGTGGCTCTACTGGCGGCGGCCGGCACGGCCCTGACTGCCCTCTGGGCCTTCCAGGGCGCGGTCCACCTGCCATGGGGGACGCCGCTGGAATGGGCCGGGGAGCTGCTCTGGCTACCGCTGGTGGCGCCCCTGGGGGGTGTTCTCTTCTCCTATCTGGGGAGCACGGCGTACGTGGCGGTGGTGGAAGGGAAGGAGAAGCGCTTCATCAGAGGGGCCTTCGGCAAGTACGTGCCGCCCGCGGTCGTAGAGGAGATCTCCCGGAGCCCCGAGCTCCTACGCCTGGGCGGTCAGAAGCGGCCCCTCACCGTGCTCTTCTCCGATTTGGCCGGCTTCACGTCCCTCTCGGAAAGCCTTCCCCCGGAAGAGCTCGTCTCCCTGCTCAACGAGTACCTCTCCTCCATGACGCAGGTGGTCATGGAGGAAGAAGGGACCTTGGACAAGTACATCGGGGACGCCATCATGGCGTTCTGGAACGCTCCCAAGGAACAGGACGACCATGCGGACCGGGCCGTGCGCTGCGCGCTGGAGATGCAGGCGCGCCTGCAGGACCTCAATCGGAGGTGGAAGGAGGAGAACCGAACGGGGGAGGCCTTTCGGGTCCGGATCGGCATCAACACGGACGGGGTGGTGGTGGGGAACATCGGAGGCGAGGACCGCTTCGATTACAGTGCCATCGGCGATGGGGTGAACCTGGCTGCAAGACTGGAGCCGGCCAACGACACCTACGGGACCCTCGTCATGGCTTCGGAGCTCACGGTCGAGCAACTCTCGCCGGGCCAGTTCGTGCTCCGTGAGCTGGACCTGGTGGCGGTAAAGGGGCGAGAGGAACCCGTGAGCGTCTTCGAGGTGGTGGCTCTGGCCGGGGATGCGCTTCCGGAGGACCGGAGGCGGGCCCTGGCCGAGTACGAACGGGGGTTCCGGGCCTACCGGGCACGGGAGTGGACGGAGGCCGAGGGTCACTTCCGGAAGGCCCTCGAGGAGGATCCGGAGGACGGCCCCAGCCGGATCTATCTGGAACGCAGTCTGGAGTTCCGGGACCAACCCCCCGCCGCGGACTGGGACTTCGTCGTCCGCAGAACGGTCAAGTGAGAGGATCCTTCGGGACCGTGGTGGGCATAGGGCGGGGAAAGCGCATAGTATTGTGACCACGGTCGGACTTCCCTGGGGGACCGGCTTCGACCCCGGAAGGCCCCTGGAAATTCCGACGCCAACCAGATCGCAACGGTCAGACCCAATGGGAGGTTCCCCATGAGAGCCGTTCTCGTCGCCGGGCTCATTCCCCTGCTCCTCGCCGCCACCGCGGCGGAAGGAGGGAACGACGAGCCCATCGCCGTCCTCGTGAAGGCGGAGGGGGAAGTCCAGGTGGCCCCTGAGGGAGGAGAGCTCCATGCCGGCCGCGTGGGAGACCACCTGGGGGCCGGATACCGGGTGGTCCCCGGCGCGGATAGCCGGGCGGTGATCGTCTACCGAACCGGAGCGTCCCAGGTGGTTACCGAGGAGGCGACCGTCCGCGGTGATCCGGCTGAGGAGGCCTCGGGAGGAGGCGGGGAGGACATGTTCTCCAGAACGGTGGGGGTCCTTTCCCGGGCCGCCGACACGGACGCACGGAACCAGCCGAACCGGCAGGGGATGATTCGGCCGATTCCGGGCCAGGCCGTCCCCATCGCCCCCCGAAACGAGCTCCCCGTCTCCGACGCTCGTCCTACACTCACCTGGTTCTCGGTGGACGGGAGCGAAGGCTACCGGATCCACCTCTGGGACGAGTCGGGGGAGATGGCGGCCTTCGAAACGGGAGCGGACACGGTCTGGACCCTCCCGGAGGACGAAGCTCCCCTCACTCCCGGGGCCAACTACGAGTGGACGGCCGCTCCCTTGGAATCGGGTCGCCTGGCCGAACGCCATGCCTTCCGTGTGGCCGAGGAGGGAACCGTGGCGGACGTCCGGACGGACCTGGAGCGGCTGGAGGAACTGGGGCTGGACCCGGAGACGGACGGACTCTTCCTGGCGGCTCTGATCTACCGCGACCACGGCCTCTACTACGATGCGCACCGGGCATTGTCCCGCCTGGACGAGTCAGGGGACGAAATGAACCAGGATGCCCTCCTTCTCCTGGGGGAGATCCTGGATGTCCTGGGCCGACTGGACGATGCCTCGGAAGCCTTCGATCGGGCGGACGGAGTGGCGCCGTGAGTGAGGAGCCGTCCCGGACGCCGCCCCTGAAGATCCTGGGTTCCGAGGGCGCTCTCCCGGAGGCGGTGGCCCGCCTGCAGGAGGGGGCGGAGATCGCTGCCATCCGGACGCTCGAGGACGTGACCCACGAGGACCGCCCCACCGTGCTGGTGCTGACGGAAGACCTCCTCCCCTCGGACAACACGTCCAGGGCTCTGGAAACGATTCCGGGCTCCGTGGCGATCCTGGCTTCGGGAACCGAAGCTCGGAGAGCGGCGGAGAAGTCCGGACGCCTCTTCATGGCCCTGGACGATCTGGCCGCAGGAGACGAGGCGGTTCTCCGGCTCCTCCGGTCGGCGGCCGAGCATTCGGCCACCCGCCTGTCGGAAGAGCGGGCCCGTGCCGGAGCCGAACGAGCCCAGTCGGACCTTCGGGAACTGAACCGGATCGGGATGGCTCTCATGAGCGAGCGGGACCCGGACCGTCTCCTGAACCTCATCCTCTCCCAGGCCCGGCGGATGACCGCCAGCGACGCCGGAAGCCTCTACCTGGTGGAGGAGACGGAAGGGGAGGAGCGGCTCCGGTTTCGACTGGCCCAGAACGACTCCCTCCCGGACATCCCCCTTCCGGACCTCACCCTCCCCTTGAGCGAGGAGAGCTTGGCTGGCTACGCGGCGGTGGCCCGGGAGCCCCTGGTCATCGATGACGCGTACGAGATTCCGGACGACGCCCCCTACTCGTTCAAT
>SKSR01000236.1 GCA_007122885.1 Gemmatimonadota bacterium | reverse complement strand
GGAGGCGGCCCCACCGCCCCCACGATCCGGTCGGGGCGGTCCGTGAAGACTCCGCTGGCTCCCGCGGCCTGGAGGCTCCGGGCCTCCTCCGGTCGGTTCACGGTATAGACCAGTGCTCGCATCCCCTCGTCCCGCATCGCCGCCAGAAGAGCCGGGGTGGCGCCTGCCCGGGAGACGTTCACGGACCACGCGTCCAGCCGCCGGGCGGTTCGGAGGAGAGCCGTGGCGGACCCGGCGGTCTCGAAGAGGGGGGCGACCGGGACTTCGGGGTGGAGGCTCCGGAGACGCTCGAGCTCCCCGTGGTCGAAGGAGGAGACCAGGGACCGGAGCGCGGGGCGGGCCCGCAGAAACCGGGCGACGGCGGCGGCGATCCCACGCTCCTTGAGCTCGATGTTGATCCACGCTCGTTCGCCTACCAGGTCGGCCACCTCGTCCAGAGTGGGGATCCGCTCCCCGCCCCCGGCGTCCAGCCCGCGAAGGACCGAGAGCGGGGTGTCCGCGAGGCGGCCCCGGCCGTTCGTGGTCCGCTCGAGGCGCTCGTCGTGGAAGACGAGGAGGGTGTCTTCCACCTGCCGGACGTCCAGCTCCACGGCGTCCACCCCCAGCTCCAACGCCCGCTCGAACGAAGCCAGCGTGTTCTCCGGACGAAGACCCGCCGCTCCCCGGTGGCCGATGACGAGAAAGCGGTCCTTCTCGAAGTCGTTGATGGGCTTCCCTCCCAATCCGATTCGAGCGTCCCTTTTCAGGCGATCAGGTCTCGAACTTCCTTGGAGATCCCGGGCTCCAGGTCTTGGATTCGCCGGGTCAGATTGATCTGCTTTGCGGTTGCCGCCAGCTGCCGCATTGCGGTCGGCACTTCGTAGGACTGATGGGACTCGAGCCACTCGAGAAGGTCCGAGAGGTGCCAGATGGCCGTGCTGCCTTCATGGATCGGCGGAGGGAAGGTTCCCGGGTGGCGCGTCATCAGCTTATGGAGATTTTGGCGCGAAACCCCCAGGAGCCGGGCCGCGTCGGTGAGGCCCACCAGATCGGGTTCGGCTTCAACAAACCGGGCCCCGGGGAGGGCGGGACGAACGTCCCGAATGGCACTTAACAGCGCGTCTCCGGCCGAGTCGCCCTCCCGGGTAAACTCGAGCGCCACCCGGCCAGGGACACCGATGCCCACGAGCGCGTCCGTGCATCCGGATTCACCCAGCCGCTCCACGATCTCATCCACGTCGCCCGGTCCTTCGGGAAGCCGATATCTGAGGAGGAAAGTGTACTCCATGGTCCCTCGATCCTCCGTCTTGGAATCTGCTGGCGCAGCCGTCTATGTTTCCTCGACGCGCCAGCCGTGCTTTTCGGCATGCTGGAGAGCCTGCTCCACCTCCTTCTTCCGATGTCTGGACCGTCCCATCCGGGCCTCCAATGTCGTCACGAGCATCTATGGTTGTCAACTGTCAACCGGACGGGCCGTCGTACGAAATCTGCCGAGGAGTCGCCCGTCGGTTTTCGGGCGTGAGGCCGCTGAGCGGAGAACTGAAGCGTCAGCGCCTGGGCGGTTCCATGGCTGGATGGGTCCTCGAGGCCAGACGGGATCCACGAATAGCCGGAGGGGGCCACAGCTCGGGGGAATCATAGCCGGGTGGAAGGAGTCCGGGCGCCGAAGGGGGGTGGTTCGTCCTGTCGCTTGCCCCACCTCCTCAGCTCAGCCTAATGTGGCACCTCCCTCTCACCCGGGCCGTGCCCCGGCGCCGAGGACCGGAGGTCGATGGACGTCACCGAATCATCCAAGCCCCTGGGCGATTCCGCCGCGTTCGCCGAGCGGATCCTCGCGATCCTGGACGAGGGGTCGTTCACGACCACCTACAAGTTCGCCCTCCTATTGGCGCTCCTCGACGCGTGCCAGGAGGCCGTGGGACCCGATGGATCCGTGCCTGAGCGGATCCCGACGCGGGCGCTGGCCGAGCACGTGGTGTCGTCGTACTGGGGCCACAATCGGCCCTACCATGCGGGCGACGATTCCGGAAGGGCGCTCCCGATCAGGCAGTCCCACCGGGGCCGGCAGACGAAGATCCAGAAGCTCATCGAGTCCCTGAGTGCCCGGCATGACGTGGTGAGCCCCGGGGAGGCACGTCTCCGCCGTCCGGACGACTGGGACCGCCTCGTCAGGAAGGTGGAGTGTGAGCTCATCGTCCACCCGATTCCGCGACTCCAGCGGGTGGGAGGCGGGAAGGAGGACCGCGTCCTCTACGACCACGACTTCGACCCACCGGGGCGAGAGCCTTTCCGGAGGCACCATCCTCTGACGAAGCGGGAGTTCGAGGAGCACGGGATGCGTCCCGAGATCCGGCTCCGGGCTGGGGTGGGCGAGCAGCTCCTCCGACTGAGGGGGCTCCTGAGGCCGGTGATCCAGCGGCACTGGGTCCTCGAGGTCCAGCGGATGAACGCGGAGCTTGGCGAGTCGAGCCTCGAAGACTTCCTCTTCGGACCGGAGCGCACGCCGACCCGGGAGCTCCGGAAGGGGTTGGCCGAGGTGGCCGGTGGGTGCTGCTTCTACTGCGGGAAGGAGCTACGTCGGGACTGGGAGGTGGACCACTTCGTCCCCTGGGCCCGCCACCCCGATGACGGAATCCACAACCTCGTGGCGGCCTGCCGCCCCTGCAACAACAGCAAGCGGGCACTGCTGGCAGCCCAGCGCCACCTGGAGCCGTGGGCGGCGCGCTTGGAGGACGGCGCGCTCCGGACGACCCTGGACGAGGTGGCAACGGAGGCGGGCTGGGAACCCAACCTGCCCAGAACCATTGCCGTGGCGCGGGGTCAGTACCTCTGGCTCCCAGGGAGCGCCCGCCTGTGGGAACAGGCCCCGTCCCGCTCGAGGCCCGCCGAGCTCGTTCCGCCCCCGGACCGGGAGACCGTCCTCACCCTTCTCGGGCCGGGCTACGAGGACCGGCCGGAAGGACTGCCCTACGCGGCCGAGGCGCCGCGCCCGCCGTACGGGCACTGAAGACGTTCCAGGTGAGTCCGTTTCTGGCAAGCGCCGAATCCCGGAAAGCCGAGCTCAGAGGGGACTGACACCACGGCCCGTTCCTCCGAGTCTCATTGGTCGCGGGGTGTTCCGACGGGCACGTTCAGGTGGCCTTCGCTTTCGCTTTGCTCCTCGGGGCCGGACGACGATTTCCACGTCAGAGCCGAGGGCGGTGAGGCAGCGGATCAGCCGCTCCTGGCTGAAGCCGTCGAGCCGCCCGTTCTTGATCTTGGAGACCGCTGGCTGGTCGATTCTCAGAAGGTCACCCGCTTCCTTCTGGGTCCGGCCGCGCCGCTGGAGGGTCTCCGAGATGGCCTCCGCGACGCGAGCCTTCGTCAGAGTCGTTTCGGCGTCCGGGCCCCGCTCAGGTCCTACAACCGGTCCCGCCAGAAAACTGGAGACCGACGTTGGTGGGCCGCCGCGACGATCAGGACTCCCTCGTCGTCTTCGAGGTACACACGACATCGAAGGGGAACCGGTCAAGGCCTACTCGTCGGGTCCCAGCCATTGAAGGAGTTCCATGCTCGGGGAACGCGCTGATGCGCGCCAGGGCGTCCTCCACGTCGTTGATGAGGTCTGCCCCCAAACCCGCCGAAGCTGCGTCGTAGTAGTCAACCGCTTCAAAGAATTCCTTTCTTGCTTCGGGCAGGAACGGAAGCTCGGACACTACGTGTCGTGCCGGAGACGCCTTCTCGCTTCCCGAACCACCTCCGAGGCGGGGATTGTAGAGCCGGATTCCCCCGCTCGATACGCCGAGACCCTGTCTTCGATCTCGGCCTCCCAGGCCCGCGCGACCGCGTCAGGATCCTCGCCCGCCTCCACATCGAAGCCGGGGAAGCGTGGGATGCCGGGGCCACCGAGGGGGAGATGGAGCCGATCCTGGACCTGATCCGGAGCGCCCAGTGGCGGTGGGACTGGGTCGCCGCCTCCCACGGGGCCGCAGCCCACGCGCCGGTGGAGTCCGGGCGGCTCCTGGGGGAGGCCATCGCCCAGGCGGGAGAGGCCCGCCTCGCCCTCTCCCCGATCCTCACCAGGCACGGCGTGGAGCAACCGGTGGAGATGCCGGAGTGGGAGAAGGAGACCCTCCAGGCCTTCGTCGGGCTGGACATGGAGGCCGAGCGAGCGCAGAAGGAAGCGTTCCTCCGGGACACTCTGCCGGATTGGTACCGGTCGGCGGCCCACCAACGGAGGGGGCCCACGGACTACGTGCCCCGGGTGCCCATGGCCGACCCGGAGCGCTGAGCCGGGCTCGGTAGGGCGCTCTGCCCTCCAGGTCCAGTGCTCAGTACCGCCACCACAGCTCGACGGACACGAGATCCGTGCCCGGTTCGAGGGGGGAGTCCGTCTGGTTCCGGAGGTATTCTCCCCGCAGCTCCAGGTTGCGGGCCAGCCGGTATCCCCCGCCGATTTGCCAACGGCGAACGTCGTGATCCCAGGTCTCCCGCGTGCCGTCGCTCGCCGTGAGGTCACCGAAGTGGATTCCCCCGACCCGGGCCGCTCCGTAGAAGCCGCGCTCACTCTTGAGCTTGGCCTCGGCGAACCAGGAGAGGTCCACCGCGTCCTCTTTCACGTTGGGGAGCTCCCACACGCCCCGGACCACCTCGGCCCGAAGCTCCACGAGCCCCCGGGTCACCGTCCCCTCCACGCTCGCCAGTCGCTGATCGAAATCCCGGAACCGATCCTCGGGCGTGGGTGCCCCCGGTTCGGCGGCAGGGTCGTCCACGCCTCGGCGAAGGTACGGCCCGGACCCCCAGGAGGCTCCCAGGTGGAGCTCGGGAAGGGGCTGGACCCCGACACGGGCGACCACGGCGGGATCGCGAAAGTCGTCGCGGCTCGGATCCCACTGGTCCGGATCGCTGGCGGGCACGGAGTTCAGGAGGGCGAGACGGAAGGAGAGCGGTCCGTGTCCGCCCAGGAGTTGGAGCCCACTGGGGTAGGGGGTCCCCCAGACGACGGGGGCGCCGTCGGAGCGGAACTCCTCCGGTCGGTCCTTCCAGTCCAGGAGCCCGTCCACGGCCCCGGGCACCCGGTCGGTGCCGAGAACCGTCCGGTGGTCGTGGTGAAGGGGCGGGCGGATGAACGGATCGGCCGCCGTCCGCCGTCGCCCGGGGTGATTGCCGAAGGGGGTGACGAACTTTCCGGCCTGAAGGTGGAGGGAGCCCCGTTCAGCCAGGCGAACCCGGAGGAAGGCCTGCTGGACTCGGCCGGTGAGGGAGCCGGCCCGGGGTTCGTCGCCCCGATCGACCCGGAGCTCCGTGGTGGCGTAGATCCGGTCTCCCGCGAAGGCGTCTACGAAGAAACGGAGATGCCCCCCCACGAAACTCTCCGTTTCCGGTATGAGCCACG
>SKSR01000043.1 GCA_007122885.1 Gemmatimonadota bacterium | reverse complement strand
GGATCCTGCAAGACTCTTGCAGGATGAGAGACCCCGGGACGGGCCCCGGAACCCCGATTCAGGGGCCGTTCTCCAGCCATGGGTGGACTCGGGGACGCTGCCAGCGGGGAGGCCGAGGCGGGAGGAGGTTCGCCCGTAGGATGTGCCAGAGGGCCGCCACTCCGTCCTTACAGCCGATCTTCTTGCCCTCCTCGTAGGACCGCCCCCGGTAGCTTACGGGAAGCTCGTAGATCCGGGCTCCGGCCTGGGCCAGCCGGGCCGTGAGCTCGGGCTCGATGCCGAAGCGCTCCCGGGTGAGGGGCAGGGTGTCCAGCAGGTCCCGGCGGACCATCTTGTAGCACGTTTCCATGTCCGTGAGGTTCAGGTCCGTGAAGATGTTGGAGAGAAGGGTGAGGAGGCGGTTGCCCACGTAGTGCCAGAAGAGGTGGACCCGGTGGGGCCCACCGAGGAAGCGGGAGCCGTACACGGCATCGGCCCACCCCTGGAGGATGGGCTCCAGAAGGAGGGGGAGCTCGTAGGGGTCGTACTCCTGGTCCGCGTCCTGCACCACCACCACGTGGCCCGTGGCCTCCTGGAAGCCGGTGCGGAGGGCGGCCCCTTTCCCCCGGTTCTTGGGCTGCAGGAGGAGCCGGTCCAGGAGGCCCTCCTCCCGGGCCCGCTCCAGGACCTTCCGGCTCCCGTCGGTGGAGGCGTCGTCCACGGCCACCACCTCCAGCCGGAGGGGCACCTCCCGGAGGCGCCGGAGGACCTGCTCCACCGTGGCCTCCTCGTTGTAGACGGGCACCACCACGGACAGGACCACCCGGTCCCAGGGGAGATCCGGCGCCGGGGGAACGGGCCTCCCGGAAGGGCCCGGCCGCCAGGGAGCCGGATCGGGCGACGAGCGGGCTCCGGCTTCGCTCACGTGTCCGAGAGGCCGTAACGCTGGATCTTCCGGTAGAGCGTCGAGGGGTCGATGCCCAGGACCTCGGCGGCCCGGCTCTTGTTCCCCTCCTCGGCCCTGAGGACCCATTCGATGTAGGCTCGTTCCACGACTTCCAAGGTGGGGCTCTCGTGTTCCCGCTCCTCCACGAAACGGGGCTCCGGCGGTTCCACCACCCGGTCCGGAAGATGCTTCGGCTCCAACCGCTCCCCGGCGCCCGCCAGGACCACGGCCCGCTCCAGGGCGTTCTCCAGCTCCCGGACGTTCCCGGGCCACGGGTATTTTCCCAGCAGCTCCATGGCTTCGTCCGAAACCTCCGGGGGGTCGCCTCCTTCCCCCGCCATCCGGGAAAGGAAGTGACGAACCAGGAGGGGGATGTCCTCCCAACGCTCCCGGAGGGGAGGAAGGTGGAGGGCGATGACGTTGAGGCGATAGTACAGGTCGGTCCGAAAGCTCCCGGTCCGAACGTCCTCCTCAAGGTTCCGGTTCGTGGCGGCCAGCAGGCGAACATCCACGGGAACCGCTTCCGTGGCTCCCACAGGCGTCACCTCCCGCTCCTGGAGGGCCCGAAGGAGCTTCACCTGGGTCTGGGGCGACATCTCGGCGATCTCGTCCAGGAAGAAAGTGCCCCCGTCAGCGGCAACGAGCAGCCCCTCTTTGTCCCGGACGGCGCCGGTGAAGGCCCCCTTCACGTGCCCGAAGAGCTCGCTCTCCAGAAGGTTCTCGGGAAGGGCGCCGCAGTTGATGGAGAGGAAGGGGCCTTCCGATCGCTCGGACAGTCCGTGGATGTAACGGGCCAGCACCTCCTTTCCGGTACCGCTCTCGCCGGTGAGGAGGACGGTGGAGTCGCTGGGCGCTACCGTTTCCGCCATCTCCACCACCTGGGCGAAGGAACGGCTTGTCCCCACCGGCCGGGCTCCCCCCCGGTCTCCTTTCCTCCGGATCTCCCGCTTGAGGGCCCGGTTCTCCCTACGGAGCCGGCGGGCCTCGGCGGCACGGGAGCAGATGGCCAGGAGCTCATCGTTCGCGAAGGGCTTCTGGAGGTAGTAGTACGCCCCTTCGTTCACCGCCTGCACGGCGCTCTGGAGGGAGGCCTGGGCGGTCATGAGGATCACGGCCATCTCGGGGTCAACTTCCCGGGCCTTCTGAAGTACCTCCAAGCCCGTGACCCCGGGCATCCGGATGTCGGAGACCACGATGTCGGCTCCTTCCGCCGCCAGGAGCTCCAGCGCTTCCTTCCCCCCCATGGCCGTGCTGACCCGGTATCCTTCGCCCCGCAGAAGGACTCCCAAAGACTCCAGGATCCCGGACTCGTCGTCCACCAGGAGAACCTTGGTCCCGCCGTCCGTCATGACTCCTTCTCCATCACCTCTCCCTTGGGAAGAAAGACCTGGAACTCGGCCCCTCCCCGGCTCGCCCGCTCCACCCATACGGCCCCGTCATGGGCCTCTACGGCCCGATGCACGACGGCCAGACCCAAGCCGCTCCCTCCCCGGCGTGTAGTGTAGAAGGGATCGAAGATTCGGCCCACCTCCGCTGGCTCCACCCCGGGACCCGAGTCCCGAACGGAAATGCGAATCGGATCCGGAATCCCGTGACCCGCCTCGCCATTGAAGCCCGCAGAGCCCGCACCCGCGCTCAGATCTTCGAGCTCCACCTCCACCTCCCCTCCCTCCGGCGAGAATTGTACGGCGTTGAGAAGGAGGTTGAACAGCGCCCGGTGCATGAGATCCGGGTCCGCGCACACCGGCACCGACGCCTCCAGCCCCTTCGTTCGGAGGCGCACTCCTCTCCCGCTGCAGTCCGGGTGCTGCTCCACGGCGGTGATGCACTCCGCAAGCACCTCCGAGAGGTCCATTCCGGAGACCTGGCCTCTCCGAAGGCCCGAGAAGTCGATGAACTCCGAGAGAAGCCGGCTCAGGCGCTCGGACTCGGACACCACCATCCGGGTGAGGGACGCTCGATCGTCCGCTGACAGGCCATCCCGGGCGAACTGTTCCACGGCGCTCCGGATCGACGCCAGGGGGTTCTTGATCTCGTGAGCCATGGACGCGCTGAGCTCCGCCACCGCCTCCAAGCGCTCGTTCCGGCGGTTCAGGGCCTCCATCCGCTCCAGCTCCGTGATGTCCTGGAAGATGGCGGTGACGGTCCGGGGGCCTTCCTGTCCCTGCTGGACGGTGGTGCTCACCCCCAGGGTCCGGGAGCCGTCGGAGGTCTGGACCGAGGCCCGCCGCCTCCGGAGTGGGACCCCGTCCTCCAGAGTCTTCTCTATGAGAACGGCCAGCTCGGGTGCCCGATCCTTCAATGCCTCCGCCACGGAGGCCCCCAACCACTCCTCGCCCCGGAGTCCCAGGATTGCCTGAGCCGCCGGGTTCACGTAGGCCACGCGACCCCGTCCGTCCACGGCCAGGACGGCGGTGGCGATGGTGTCCAGGATCTCGCCGGTATCCATGCGGAGCCGTTCGAGCTCGGACTCCACCTGGCCCAGTGCGGTGCCCGCCCTGCGGAGACGGTCCCCCAGGACCCCGGTGACGACGGCCACCACGGCGAAGAGCCCGAGTTGGACGAGGACCCCTCCGGTCAGGGTCTCCGAGTGACCCCACACGACCACGGCGAAATACAGGATGCTGGCCAGCACCCCGATCAGGAGTCCGCCGTAGAGGGGCAGGAGGAGGGCGCCGGCGCTGATGACCAGGATGTAGACCCAGACGAAGTTGCTCTCTCCACCTCCGGTCATGTGGACCACCGCCGTGACCACCAGGACGTCGAAGGCGATCTGGCTGTAGAGGAGGTTGGCGCCGGGCGCCCGCCCCAGGATGTGGGTGTACCAGAACCCTCCACCGGTGACGCCCAGGGCGGCCAGGAAGGCGGCCGTAGCCAGGAAGGTCTGCTCGGGCTCGGCCTGCCCCCAGGCCAGGAGGGCCGCCACGAGGACACCGGTGACCAGGGTGAGGCGGCCCACGTAGAGCCACCGGAGGACGTCCCGGCGGGATAAGGAGGAACGGACGCCCGGCGTCCATCCCTCCAGCAGACCCCGGGCCCGAACGTTTTCGCCCCGTTCCTCGTTCGCCGGATCCGCCTCCCGGCCCGGTACCGAAAGGTCGGTCATGGAGAAACCGTCATTCCTCCGGCCTTGGAGCTCTGAGGGCCCGGAGCCCTCCCACCAGGTCCCGGATCCGCTCGAGCTGCGCCTGGACCACCTGGAGTGCTTCGCCCTCCTCGGAGCCCTCTGGAACGTCCATGCGGAGAAGCTGGACCTCGGCGAGGGCCGCCGTCAGCGGGTTGTTCAAATCGTGTCGGGCCCGAGCCACCGCCTCCAGCACTTGGTGGAGCTCCAGGATCGGCGGAGCATCCTCGTCCGAAGCGGCTTCAACCAGCCGGTCCACCGAAGTGGGGAATCCCAGGGAAAGGGGTCGGGCCCGTACGCCCTCCCCCGTCTGCTTCTCCAGAAGGTAGATCCGCCAACTCTTGGGGGAGCGGGCCGCCACCTCCAAGAGCGCGGCCAGCTGCCCCTCCTCCACCTCCGGAGCCAGGAGAACCCACGCCGCGGGCCTTTCCCCTTCTCCGTCACCTTCCAAGGGCGCCCCTGTCTCGTCCTGAAGGGCCCGGAGGTCCTCGACGGTTCGAAGTTCCGGGATCGCCGAAAGGGCCTCTCGCGCCTCGGAGGCGAGCTGCCCCTCGGGAGCTAGAAGAAAAAAGGGTGGCCGCATGGACGCTCTCACTGGGTGGCGGATCGGGGAGGCGGCGTTGGCCGGGGGTTCGCCCAGCAAGAACGGGCCCTCCCGGCTCCTCGACGCACAGTTGACGACGGGAGTTTAAGGATTTCCACGGGTGTTCCGCCACTCCTCTCCCGTCCCCGAAGACCGGCCCGTTGCCCGCCCGAAGCCCCCATCCCGAGATTGCCCGAGCGGAGGTATGGAAGTCCGGGCTGACGTGAACAGGGGAAACGGCGTGATGACGCGACGGAAGACGGAGCGAAGAAAGCTGTTGGAAGCGGCCCGGGGAGACCGGCCAGCCGAGCGAGTGTTCCGGGAGGGGCGGGTGGTGAACGTCTTGACCGGGGAGGTGGAGGAGGCGGCCGTGGCGGTGGAAGACGGATGGATCGTGGGGGTGGGGCCGGATTACAGGGGCACGGAAGAGGTGGACCTGGCCGGGAAATACCTCCTCCCTGGATTCCTGGACTCCCACGTCCACATCGAATCCAGCCTCTGTCTGCCCTACGAGTTCGCGCGGGCGGTGGTTCCCCGGGGCACCACCACGGTGATCTCCGATCCCCACGAAATCGCCAACGTCCATGGGCTGGACGGGATCCGTTACATGCTCGATGCGTCCGAAGGGATCCCCCTGTCCGTCTTCGTCATGGCCAGTTCGTGCGTGCCGGCAACGCCTATGGGGACCTCCGGAGCCACCCTGGAAGCGGAGGACCTCCTGGCGATCGAGG
>SKSR01000166.1 GCA_007122885.1 Gemmatimonadota bacterium | reverse complement strand
CGTCCACCCCCCTCAGTTCTCCATTCCCTCGCTCCCAACGGAGGGTCACCTCGGTTCCCGCTCGGATCCGGGACGGATCTCCGTGTTCCCGGAAAACCATCAGGAGGTTGTTGCGTTCCGTACCGGAAAGGTCCGCTTCGCCCAGGAGCCGGCCCAGCGTCTCACCAGGGTTGAGCGTCCGAACGTCCGTTTCCTCCGCGGCCACGGCTTGGATCGGTTCCAACTCCCCCGCATCCAGGGGCGCGCCGAGCGTAGGGGCTTCGGACACGAAAAACGCACCCGCGAAGACCAGGCCTCCCACACCGAGAAAGACTCCTACAGGCGACCTCCTCCAACCCTCCATGCGCATTCCCCCTTCCGCAGACGCCTATTCCCCCCGACGGGAGGACGTCCCGTATTATCGTCGATTCACATATCCGAACTCACCAACCACCGGTCCACCAACCCATCCCGGTCACGCCGTCAATCCAGTTGCCGACGGATGAACGTGGGGATGTCGAGCTCTTCGATCTGGCTCCCCCGAACCTTCCTCTCAGGGTAGCGGTTCAAGGGTACCGTGCTTTCCGCCGGACCGCCACCCCCGGCCACGGCTCGACGCTCCAGATCCAGCGACTGCTGGGCCTGCGGAACCGGCTGGGCTTTAGGCTGGGGTTCCTGGCCGGAGCCCTTGCCCCCCTGACCTTTGGCGGAACCCGCCGCCGGGCTCGCGGACCGAAAGTCGGGCCTCAGCACCTGGCGGTCCTGGACCTCGCTCCCGTTGGCGTCGAAGCCCGTGGCGATGACCGTTACACGGATCTGGCCGTCCAGGTCCGGAGAGTGCACCGCACCGAAAATGATCTCCGCCTCGTCACCCGCTTCTTCCTGGATGACGCTGGAGATCTGGGTCACTTCGTCGATGGCCAGGTCCATCCCCCCGGTGATGTTGATCAGGACCCCTTGAGCACCTTCGATGGAGACATCGTCCAGAAGAGGCGACGAGATGGCCTCCTGGGCGGCCTCCTGAGCCCTGTTCTCCCCTTCGCCGAACCCGGATCCCATGAGAGCGGGCCCCCGGCACGACATGACCGTCCGCACATCGGCGAAGTCCACATTGACCTCGCCAGTGACCCGGATCAGATCACTGATCCCCTGGGTGGCGTGCAGAAGCACTTCGTCCGCCTTCTTCAACGCGTCCTTGAAGCTGGTGCCTTTGCCCACCACCGAGAGGATCCGGTCGTTGGGCACCACGATCATGGTGTCCACGGAACGGCGCAGCTCCGCCAGACCCTGTTCCGCCTGGCGCATCCGCTTCCGCCCCTCGAAGGAGAAGGGGCGCGTCACGATGGCGATGGTCAGCGCGCCCAGGTCACGGGCAATCTCCCCGACGATGGGAGCCGCACCGGTTCCGGTCCCCCCACCCATCCCGGCAGTGATGAAAACCAGGTCTGCCCCGCTGAGGGCCTCCCGCATTTCATCTTCGCTTTCGGCGATGGCCTGTCGGCCGATCTCGGGTCGGGCTCCGGCGCCCAAGCCCCGAGTGAGCTTCTTTCCGAGCTGGATCGTCGCCTGGGAACAGGAAGTCTTGAGGGCCTGGGCATCCGTGTTCGCCGAGATGAAGTCCACCCCTTCCAGGTCCTCGTCGATCATCCGGTTCACGGCGTTGCCGCCGGCTCCTCCGATCCCCACCACCTTCATTCGGGCGTTCTGAGCGTGGCTCTCTTCGAATTCGAAGATCATCATGGTCTCCTCCGTGGAATGAATGCTCGTCGTCGGCTTCGGACCCGACCTGCGGCCCCGGGCGCCACCGGGGTCAGAAGAACTCCCGGATCCAGGCGCCCACCTTTCCCACCACGCCGGACGCCAGGGGGGACGCCCCCTCACCGGTCTCGTGAAAGCGATCGGCTCCGTATAGGGCCACACCGACCACCGTGGCGAAGCGCGGCCGACGGACCGAGTCCGCCAGGCCCGTAAGCCCTTCCCCCGGGACCCCCGCCCGAACGGGCAGGGCGAATACCTGCTGACCCATCTCCACGATTCCGTGGAGGGCCGCCGTTCCCCCGGTGACCACCACTCCGGCCCCGAGCTGGTCCAGAAGTCCGCGGTCCTCGAGTTCCTGAGCCACCAGCCCGAAGATCTCGTCAACTCGCTGCTCCACCACGTGGGCGATGAGCTCCCGGGCCACGTGACGCTTCTGGCCGGGGCTGGGCCCGGGAAGCTCCACGGTCTCCTGCGGGTCCACGAGCTGGGCGAAGGCGACGCCGAACTGCTCCTTCGCCTTCTGGGCCTCGCCAAAGGGGATGGAGAGTCCCTTCACCAGATCGTTCGTCACCGTGCGCCCCCCCATCGGCAACACACCCACATGCCGGATCTTGCCTTCGTAGTAGACGGCCACTTCGGTGGTGGCCGCTCCGATCCCCACCATGGCCACCCCCACCTCCTTTTCGTCCTCGGTAAGGACCGCCCTGGCCGAGGCCAGGGGCCCCAGCACCAGGGACTGGACCCGGTATCCGGCCCGCCCCACCGCCTTCCGCAGGTTGTTGGCGGTCGGAGTCGCGCCCGTCACGATGTAGACGTCCGTCTCCAAGCGAGTGCCGGACATCCCCACCGGGTCCTTCACCCCTCCCTGATGATCCACCACGTACTCTTGGGGAATCGCGTGGAGGAGCTCCCGGTCCGGGGGCAGGGCCACGGCCCGGGCCACCTCGTGGACCCGGTCCAGGTCCCGCTGGGTGATCTCGTCTTCCCCCACCGCCACCACCCCCATGGAACTGCGGGCGTCGATATGCTCACCGGAAATGGCCACGTACAGTCGGTCCACCGAGACGCCGGCCATGAGTTCGGCCTCTCCGATGGCCTTCTTCACCGTTTCGGTGGTCTCTTCGATATGGGTCACCACCTCCCTTCGAACGCCTGAGCTACGGGCCTGTCCGACCCCCAGCACTTTCAGCTCGGGCCGACGCCGCGTGTCACCCACGAGCTCCGTGATGACCGCCGAGGTCTTCGTGGTTCCCACGTCGAGTCCCGCGATCAGGTTCGCGCGCATGGTCAGCCTCCCCTGGGCTGCGTGAATCGGACGACCACCTGGTCCGAAAACCGGAGATCCAACTGGGACGGCGTCCTCTCTCCGTGACGATCCAGGGCGTCGGACAGAACGCGGAGTGCCATTTGGATGCGCTCCGCGGAAAGCGGTGGCTCGTAGGTCAGGTCCACCCGCGGCTCGGTCAGGGTGAGGATCACGCTCCCGTTCGGGTCCAGGGCCAGTTCCGAAACCTGGGCCCAGAACGTCGGGTCCACATCCGCCAACCGGGCCACCTCCTGGGCGAGCACCCGTACGCCGGGGGAGGCGGCCCTCTCGTTTTCGCCCTCCACCGGCTGCTCTTCGGAGTCCGCGTGCAGAATCGGGAGGTCCAGAGGGAGGTCGGTCGGATCCAGTGGGAGGAGGACACCCTCCCGGTCCACCGGCTCCAGCACGGGATCGACCACGAAGGCCACCGGCTCCCTTTCCCGAACCTCCACCGTGAGGGTGGAGGGGAAGCGGCGGGCCACGGTGGCATCCCGAACCAGTGGATGCTCCGTCACCCGCCGGGCTACCGGTGCCGGATCGTCCCAGATGGTGGCGTAGGCTGGCACCGCCGCGTGCTTCCGGACCTCTCCCGCCGTGAGATTCACCACTCCCTCCACCGTCACCTGGTCGACCTGGAAGATCTCCATCTCCTTCCATTCCTCGGGAAAGCCCGCCAGGACCATCCCCGATCCGGCCGCGGCCAGGAGGAGCAGAAAGATCCGTCGCTCCCTACGCACGGTTCCTCCTCCCCCCTTCCAAGGCGTCGAGAAGGCTCGGGCCCACCTGCTCCACGGAGCCGGCCCCCAGGGTCACGCAGACGTCACCGGCCTCGAGGGACTTCGCCAGGGCTTCCGGTATGGTGTCGAGCTCCGAGTGAAAGCGCACCTCCACCCCTCCCGACTCCCGAACAGCCCGGGTCACCGCCTCCCCGTCCACACCCGGGATCGGCTCCTCCCGGGCCGGATACACCTCGGTGACCCATACCTGGTCGGCCAGGGCCAGGGACCGCCCGAAGCCCTCGAGAAAATCCCGGGTTCGGGTGAAGAGGTGGGGCTGGAAGACGGCCACGAGGCGTCTCCCCGGAAAGGCCTGCCGGGCCGCCTGGAGGGCCGCCGCGATCTCCGTAGGGTGGTGGGCATAGTCGTCCACGATGGTCACACCCGCCACCTCGCCCAACCGAGCGAACCGTCGCTCGATGCCCTGAAATCCTCTTAAGGCTCGCCGGATAACGGACCACTCCACTCCGAGATCTCGGGCGGCGGTCGCCGCCCCAAGGGCATTGACGGCGTTGTGCGCGCCGGCCAAGGGGACCTCCAGCTCTCCCACGTTCCGCCCCCGCTCCAGGACCTGGAAACGAGTTCCGGACTCGGTGGGCGCCGGATCCAGGCCCCGAACCACGCACCCTGCGGAAAAGCCGTAGGTGGTCACGGGAGCCGAAGCCGCCGGGGTCAGGTTGCCGGCGCCGGAATCGTCGCCGCACAAAACGACCCGGGCGTCCGGCCCCGAAGTACGCTGCAGGAAGATCCGAAAGGCCTCCAGCACCCCGGCCCGGTCTCCGTAGATCTCCAAGTGATCGGGTTCCACGTTCGTGACCACGGCCAGTTGAGGGGCCAGGTGATGGAAGGAGCGGTCGAACTCGTCGGCCTCCACCACGAAGAGGCCGTCGCCTCCGGGGCGATGGTTCCCGCCCCACCCGGAGACGGTCCCTCCCACGAACGCCGAGGGCTCCAGATCGGCAGCCTCCAGGATCTCCGTCAGGAGGGCGGCAGTGGTGGTCTTGCCGTGGGTTCCGGCCACGGCCACCACCCGCCCGGGCTCCACCCACTCGGCCAGCGCCTGGGCTCTTTTCAGAACCGGAACGCTCCGTCGGCGAGCCTCTTCAAGCTCCGCGTGGTCATCGGGAACCGCCGCCGTGACTACCAATGCAGAAGCGCCTTCCACGTGCGCAGGGTCGTGGCCCGATTCGAGGCGCACTCCGTGGACCTCCAGGGCCCGGGCACCCGGGCCGAGGTCCCGGTCGCAGCCGCTGACCCGGGCCCCGGTGCGGGCCACCGCTTCCGCCAGGGCGCGCATCCCGGCTCCTCCGACCCCCATGAAGTGGACGGGACCCTGAGAGGCCAGTTGGCGGAGGGCGGGTCGGGTCACGGTGCACCTCCCGCCACTGCGTTGGTCTCCCGGGCCGGCGGAAGATGCTCTGCGAGGTGGCGGGCGATGTCCCGAGCCGCATGGGGCCTCCCGCGCTTTCGAGCCGCCGACGCCATGCCGGACAACTGAAAGGGGTTCCGGACCAACCGAACGACCTCGTTCCAGAGCAGGTCGGGGG
>SKSR01000122.1 GCA_007122885.1 Gemmatimonadota bacterium | reverse complement strand
GTCGTAAATCGCCAGGTGGAACATCGCCATCACACGCGCACTCGGCGGCGCGGCATCGCCACTGGTCTGCGGCCGGTTCTCCTCGTCGTACCTGTTCAACTCCTGCAGCATGCGGTACAGCGCATCATTCCAGTGCTTCATCGTGTGTGCATCGCGGCGTGGCAGGTCCGCGTGCGCGGTGTTGACCCCTGCCGAAACCACCAGGCAGAGAGCTAACACGGCTGGGATTGACTTGGCAAACATACGTGCGTTCTCCAGAAGTGAGCGGAAAGATGTGTATCGATCAATTCTCGAAAGCAACTCATTCGCCCTCGGCCGCCGCCGCGACACGCGGGTGACTTTCGAGAATCCCTTCCATTTCATGGATCGTCAGCAATTGATTCGGCTCGACATCGTAAAACTCCTGCTGGATGCCGCTGGGCCATTCGATTCGGACGTAGTCGATCGGCTCGTCCCGCAGCCCCAGGCCGAAGTGCGCGATCGTCTCGTTGTGCGAAAGGAAATTGGCCCCCAGGTTCACGTCGTGCACGAGGATGTGGTCGTCGTCCAGATCCGGCTGCACCGTGATGAACGCCCCGATGCCCATGCGGTTGGACTGCTCGCCGACCGTCTCGATGCGCAGCCAGCTGTTCGGCCCGCCCTCGTTGCGGTAGAGCACGGGCGGCGCGCCATGATTGATCACGAGAATGTCCAGCTGGCCGTTGTTGAAAAAGTCGGCCACGATGAGGCCGCGACCCTGGCCGCGATCGGTCAGGCCGACCTCCGGGCCGATTTCGGTAAAGCTGAAGCCGGTTGCCGGGCCGTCGTTCCGCCAGAAGGTCATCGGCCTATCGTTGTAGGCATCGAGGAAGTAGCCGTTGACCATGACCAGGTCGCGCAGGCCGTTGTTGTCGTAATCGATAAAGCTGGTGCCCCAGCCCCAGTAGCCGTCGCGGACGCCGGCGTCGGTCTGGTCCGTATAGTACACGCCCTCCCACCCGCGGTGCATCTCGTTGCGGTACAGCCGATTGCCGGTCGTCGAGTGGATGGCGGTGACGAACCAGTCCAGCCAGCCGTTGTTGTTGTAATCGGCGACGGTGCTGCCCATCTCGCTGGCCCCGGTGCTCGTACCCGTGCGCGAGGCGATTTCGCTGAACGTGCCGTCGCCGTGGTTTTCGAAGTACTCGCTGTTGCGAAAGTCGTTGACGACGAGCAGGTCCATCAGCCCGTTCCTGTTCATGTCGGCGAACCGTGCGGAAAAGCCCCAGCGGCTCTTGGGCGTATCAATGCCGGCTTCTTCGGTGACGTCATCAAAGTAGGCGGGCTCTTCCGGACCGCGGTTGCGGTAGAGGCGGTTGCTGGGCGGGTCCTGACGGACCGACGCGGAGACCATGCGAGTCGTCACCTATCTCAGCGCAGCCGAAGTGGATCCGGCTCGAGTGGCCGGCGGAACGGCTGTGGTCATCGACGTGATCCGGGCCACCTCCACCTTGACCGAAGCGCTGGCCAACGGGGCTCGAGCCATCTATCCCACGGGCACTACGGAGCAGGCCATCCATCTGGCCAACTCCCTGGGCCGGGAAGACACTCTCCTCTGCGGCGAGCGCAAGGGGCTCAAGGTGGAAGGCTTCGATCTGGGCAACTCTCCTGGAGAGTTCGAGCGCAGCCGGGTGGAGGGGAAGAGCTTGGTCATGAGCACCACGAACGGGACGCGGGCTTTCCTGGCCGCAGCCGGAGCACGCCGGGTCTTGGCCGGCTCCTTCCTGAACCTGGCCGCCGTGGCGGCCAGGGTGGACGCGGAGGAGGACGACTTTCTCGTCGTGGTCTGCGCAGGGAAGGAGGGCCGTTTCTCCCTGGACGATGCTCTCTGCGCGGGCCACCTCATCCGGTCGCTGGAGGAGAGGGGGTGGGAGGAGATGGACCTGGACGACGGAAGCCGGGCGAGCTTGGCCCTGGCTCGTGAGGGGGAGGCCACCCCCGAGCTCCTGGCGGAGACCGAGGCGGGAAGGGCCCTGGTAGAGGTGGGTCTGGAGAACGACCTTGAGTTGTGCGCCGAGGTGGACCGGCACCGGATCGTGCCGGAGATGCGAGACCGGGTGATCCGGGTGGACCCCCCGTCCGCCTCGGGAGCCTCCGAGGAGGGAGAGACCCGGACCGCTCCCCGGGAGGGGCCGGAAGCGAACGGGTAGGGGAGAGAGGTCCTTCATGCTCACCCCGGAACAGCGACGGGAGATCGCCGCTCTGGCCCTGTTGGCCGCGGCGCTCTTCGTTCTCCTGGCCCTGGCGCCCGTCTCCTGGTTGGGCGCTCGCGGCGAGGTTTGGTTCCCGTCGGGGAGCGTGGCCGGCCGGGTGGGGGCCTGGCTTCGAGGGGGGCTCCTGGAGCATGTGGGGCTCTCGGCGGTCCTCCTGCCTCTCCTTATCGGGATCGCCGGCTTGGCCCTGGCGGGGTGGATGGACCGGGGCCGGGCCTTACGGTGGGGCGCCTTCACCGCAGGCCTATTGGCCATCGTCCCCACCACGCTCCACCTGGCGCGGGCGTCCGACCCCCTTCCCGGCGGCGTAGGCCGGGCTCTGGGCGAGCCCCTATCCGACGCCGTGGGGTGGGTCGGAGCTCTTCTCGTCCTGGCTGCAGGCTTCACGGTCCTTTCCGTGGCGACGCTGGGGTGGAATCCATTGCGTCCCCTCTTCCGAGCCGCCGACACCACCGTTCGTGCCGTGGGCGGCGCCCTCCGGGCCGGGATCGAGCGGGGAGTGGCCGCCGGAATCGGGTGGTTGGGAGGGCGGGGCCGAGACTCGGGAAGGGGCCGGCGGTCCGAAGCGGGCGCCGAAACCCCCGAAGTCGGAGTTTCGGAGAACGGCCCGAGCCGTCGGGCCTCCGTGGAGGCACTCCCGGAGCCTTCGGAAGGCGGGGACGGAGCCCTCCCTATGGGCCCCCTCCCGGAAGTGCCCGCTGATGGAAGCTCGCTCCCGGATCCCACCGATCCCCGGGAGCTGGCCCAGGGCACCCTTCCCCCCATGGACCTTCTGGAGCCCGCCGATCCGGGGGATCCGGCGGCCATGACCCGGGAGCTGGACGAGCTGGGCGAGGTCCTGGTGCAGAAGCTGGGCACATTCAACGTGAAGAGCGATGTGGTGGGCCGGACCACGGGGCCGGTGGTGACCCAGTACGAGCTCGTGCCGGCGCCTGGGATCAAGGTGAACCGGATCGCCAACCTGGAGGCGGATCTGGCCCTGGCCATGAAGGCCCGGACGATCCGGATCGTGGCCCCGATCCCCGGAAAGGGGGCGGTGGGCGTGGAGATCCCGAACCCCCGCCCGCAGGTGGTCCGGGTCCGGGAGATCCTGGAAAGCGAGGCGTATCGGCGCTCCCGGGCCCAGCTCCCCCTGACACTGGGAAAGGACCTGGAGGGTGCGCCTTACGTGGCGGATCTCGCACGGATGCCGCACTGCCTCATCGCGGGGGCGACGGGGTCGGGCAAGTCCGTGGCGCTCAACACGATCATCACGAGCCTGATCTACCGCCACACTCCGGAAGACCTTCGTCTCCTCCTCATCGATCCCAAGATGGTGGAGCTCTCCACCTATGCCGACCTCCCTCACCTCCGTCATCCGGTGGTCACCGACCCCCGGGACGCGGCCGGGGTCTTGAAGTGGGCGGTCCTGGAGATGGAGCGACGCTACGCCCTCCTTTCGGCGAACGGGGTCCGCTCCCTCGGCGAGTTCAACGAGCGAGTCCGGGAAGGCCACGAGTTGCGCCGGGCCGAGCCCGAGGGTCCGGCGGAGGAGCCCGAGAGCTGGCTATACCAGGAGGGGATACTCCCCTACATCGTCCTGGTGGTGGACGAGCTCGCGGACCTCATGATGACGGTGCAGGCCGAGGTGGAGAAGCCCCTCACCCACCTGGCCCAGAAGGCCCGGGCCATCGGGATCCACCTGGTGGTGGCCACCCAGCGTCCGAGCGTGAACGTGATCACCGGGCTCATCAAGGCCAACTTCCCGTGCCGCATGGCCTTTCGCGTGGCTTCCAAGACCGACTCCCGAACGATCCTGGACCAGAACGGTGCCGACGCCCTGGTGGGCAACGGAGACATGCTCTTTCTGCCCCCCGGCCGGAGCGCGCCCGTCCGGATCCAGGGGGCATTCATGTCCACGGAGGAGACGGAGCGGCTGGTGGGGTGGTTCAAGGAGCGCCGGGAGCGGGTGGCCGCCGGGGAGGAGGAGACCCCGCTCCCCGTGCCGGACCAGGAGGAGGACATCCTGCAAGTGATCCGGGAGCAGGAGGCAGAGGAGGTCGGGGACGAGGGTGGAGGAGAAAGGGACGAGCTCTTCCGAGAGGCGGCGGAGGTGTGCATTCGGAACGAGCAGGGCTCGACCTCCCTCCTCCAGCGGCGCCTCCGGATCGGGTACGGCCGTGCGGCCCGGGTGGTGGACCAGCTCCACGAGGCCGGGGTCCTGGGCCCCCCGGACGGCTCCAAGCCCCGGGAGGTCCTGGTAGGGATGGAGGAGCTGGACGAGATCCTGGGGCCTTGAAGGGAACTCCGGGAACGGCGGTCACTCCGGGCGGGTATAGCCCGGCCGTGATGACGACGCCTACGAAGGAGTCCGGAAGGAGGACGATCAGGCCCGGGGCGAACCGAGCTTCGAGGCTGGCGAGCCGTGCCGCGTGCATGGCGGCCTTCGCCTTCCTGCTGGCGCCGACCGGCTCCGCAAATTCCATGGCGGCCCAATCCCCAGGCGAGGGCGACCGGGATGAGGCGCTCCGGATCCTCCAGGCGGCCTCCGAGCGCTATGAGGGCGTTCAGGCCTTCTGCGGCAGCTTCGAGCAGGAGATGAACGTGGTCCTCCTGAACCAGGTGACGGAGAGCCACGGGCTCCTCTGCCAGGCCCGCCCGGACCGGTTCCTCATGCAATTCCATCAACCCGCGGGAGACGTGGTCGTGGCCGACGGGACCCATCTCTGGGTCTACTTCCCGAGCACGGACCCGGGCCAGGCGTTCCGGTCCGATCTGGCCGCCTCGGAGGGTCGCTTCGACTTCCACCGGGAGTTCCTGGACGACCCGGGACAGAAGTATGAGCCAGAATACCGGGGGGAGGAGGAGATGGAGGGGCGGACGGCCCACGTGATCCACCTGACACCGCTGGAGCCCTCCCCGTACCAGGAGGCCACGGTTTGGATCGATGGGCAGGAGAGTCTGATCCGAAAGGTCCGGATCGTAGAGGAAAACGAGTCGGTCCGAACCGTCGTCCTCCGGGACCTTGAGCTGGAGCCGGAGATCTCCGACGATCTCTTCGAATTCACCCCGCCCTCCGGGGTCCAGGTCATCGTCCGATGAAGGTCGTGGCCCGATGAGCCGTCCTCCCCTCCGGACCCGCAACCTTCCCGTCTTTCCCGTGACCGCCGAGCCGGTCCGGCCGGAGGTGCCCGCCTCGGTGGCGGCGGCGGAGCACGCGGTGGAGCCCCGAGGCCCCGCTTCCGGGCCCCGGATCGGGTTCGTCACCCTGGGATGCGACAAGAACACGGTGGACTCGGAGCGGATGATGGCGGCCCTGGCCGGCCAGGGAGCCCGGGTCAGCGGGGAGGTGCAAGACGCCGAAGTCGTGGTGGTGAACACCTGCGGCTTCATCGAGGCGGCGAAGGAGGAATCCATCGAGACGATCCTGGAGGCGTGTGCCCTGAAGGAGGAGGGGAACGCCAGCGCCGTCGTGGCCGTAGGGTGCCTCGTCCAGCGGTACAAGGAGGAGCTGGCGCGGGAGCTTCCGGAAGTGGACCTCTTCATGGGGCTCACGGAGATGCAGGGGCTCGTCCCCGAGCTGCGGCGCCGAGGGCTCCTCGTCGAGGAGGGGCGAGCCGTGCCCAACATGGAGCGGCCGCTCAGGGTCCTTTCCACGGACACCCCCCACACCTCCTTCCTCAAGATCAGCGAAGGGTGCGACCACGCGTGCGCCTTTTGCGCCATCCCCCACATGCGGGGCCTCCACCGCTCCCATCCGGTGGAGGAGCTCGTCCGGGAGGCGCAGGAGCTGGAGCGAGCCGGGGTGGTGGAGCTGAATGTGATCTCCCAGGACACCACCTGGTACGGCCGGGACCTGCGGCGGCGCAACGGACGGGGTGCCGCCGGGGAGGGGGGTCCGGCCCCCCTCCTTCCCGGTCTCCTGCGGGCTCTGCTGGACGGTACGGAGATTCCCTGGTATCGCCTTTTCTACATGTACCCTTCCGGGATCACCCGTGAGCTCGTGGAGCTCCTGGGATCCTCGGATCGGATCTTGCCGTACCTGGACATGCCGATCCAGCACGGGAGCGACCGGATGCTGGAGCTCATGCGGCGACCGGAGCGGCGGGCCACGATCCGGGAACGGGTTCGGTGGCTCAGGGACGCCGTCCCGGATCTGACCCTGCGGACCACGGTCATCGTGGGCTTCCCCGGAGAGACGGAAGAGGACTTCCGGGAGATGCAGGAGCTCCTGGAGGAAATCCGCTTCGAGCGGGTCGGGGCCTTCCCGTACTCCCTGGAGGAGGACACCCGGGCGGCGGAGATGGAGGGCCACCTGCCGGAGGAGGTGAAGCAGGAGCGGCTCACGGAGGTCATGGATCTCCAGCGGGAGATCGCGTTCGAGGAGAACGAGGCGCAGGTGGGCCGGGTGATGGAGGCCCTGGTGGATCGAAGGGTGGAGGACGACCCGGAGTTCGTGGCCCAGGGCCGCACGGCGAGCCAGGCCGCGGAGGTGGACGGGGTGACCCAGATCCTTCCGCGGGCCGAGGGCGACCCGGGACCCGAGCCCGGCCGTAGGATCCAGGTGGAAGTGGTGGGATCCCTGGACCACGATCTCGTGGCCCGGGTGGTGGAATCCGAATCCAGAGGAGGAACGCCGTGACGGAAGGCCGGACCGGCACCGAGTCACTGCTCGATCGATCCCGAAAGGTCATGCCGGGAGGGGTCAACTCTCCCGTCCGATCCTTCGCCTCGGTAGGGTCGGAACCCTTCTTCGCCCAGAAGGGGGAGGGTCCGTGGATCTGGGATACGGAGGGGAACCGATACCTGGACTACGTCCTGAGTTGGGGGCCCTTGATCCTGGGCCATGCCCATCCGGCAGTGGTGGAGGCCCTGGAGGCCCAGCTCTCCCGGGGCACGAGCTACGGGTTGGCCACGGAAGGGGAGGCCGAGCTGGCCGAACGGCTCGTCCGCCTCGTGCCCGGTATCGAAATGGTCCGCCTGGTGAACTCGGGCACGGAGGCCACCATGAGCGCCCTCCGCCTGGCCCGGGCGGCCACGGGCCGGGACCGGGTCCTCAAGTTCACGGGCTGCTTCCACGGCCACGCCGACCCCTTCCTGGTGGCCGCAGGGAGTGGTGTGGCCACCCTGGGCCTTCCGAACTCCCCCGGTGTTCCCGAGGGGGCCGTGGAGACCACGGCCCTCCTCCCGTTCAACGACCTGGACCAGGTGGAAGAGCTCTTCCGGGAGTCCGGCGACCAGTTCGCCGCCGTCTTCCTGGAGCCAGTGATGGGCAACGCCGGGCTGATTCCTCCCGAGCCGGGATTTCTCGAGGGGCTCGGGGAGATCACCGAGCGGCACGGCGCCCTCCTCGTCTTCGACGAGGTCATGACCGGGTTCCGGGTGAGCCTGGGTGGCGCCCAGGCCCACTACGGCGTCACGCCGGACCTGACCGCCCTGGGAAAGGTCATCGGGGGCGGGCTTCCGGTGGGCGCCTTCGGGGGCCGACGGGATCTGATGGAGCGGATGGCTCCCACCGGCCCCGTCTACCAGGCCGGCACCCTCTCTGGGAATCCTCTGGCCACTGCGGCCGGGAACGCCCAGCTCCGTTGGCTGGAGGAGAACGATCCCTACGCGGACCTGGACGCGTACGCCTCCAAGCTCGTGGAAGGAACCGTGGCGGCCCTTCGGCAGGAGGGGCTGCCCGCCACCGGAACCCACCGGGGCTCCATGTGGGGGATCTACTTCCGGGAAGAGCCGGTACGCTCCTTCGAGGAGGCGAAAGAGGCGGACACGGAAGCCTTCGGGCGTTTTCACAGGGCGCTCCTGAAACGGGGGATCTTCTTCGCCCCGTCTCCCTTCGAGGCGGGCTTCCTTTCGGTGGTACACGGGGCCGAGGAGCTGGAGATCACCCTGAGCGCCGTGCGAGAAGCGGCGGCAGAAGCCGCCTGATGGTCCGGCGGGGTGTGGGGCTCAGAAGGGGGGCAGGGTCCCCTCTCCCTTGGGCCCTGCTACTCCTCGCCATTTTCCTCGGCCTCGCCTTCCCGGCCACCGGCCGGGCCCAGGAGTTGGCCGATTTCGACTACGAGCACCTCTCATTCCGGGGCCTCACGGCCGAGTGGGGCTACCTCTTCCCGAACCGCGTTCAGGAGACTCCGTCCCTCAGCGTACGGGCGGACCTGGGCTTTCTGGGCCCCGGGGTACGGGTGGTCACCGGCGTGACCCACTGGTCCTCGTTCCTGGTGCCCCAGGAGGTGGGTCGCTTGGAGGACAGGGTCCAGGAGCTCGTCTTCGAGCAGTCGGGGCAGGAGGTGGAGGTGGACCTGGGGCGGGTGGAGTGGTCCGACGTGGCCGTCCATGCGGACGCCCACATGATGTGGCGGGTTCCCTTCGGGTTGATCACCTACGCAGGGTTGGGGCTCACGGCCCACGTCATGAGCGGGGGCGGGCGGGCCGTAGCGGACACCTTCGTGGAGGACCTTCTGAACTCGGTCCGGGCCGGTGTCAACGTTCACGGGGGAGTGGAGTACCCGGTGACCCGGTGGTTCCGGGTGCTGGGCCAGGGGCGCTTCGAGGTCCTGGAGGATCTGCGCTACCTTGAGTTCCGGGTGGGAGGACAGCTGCTTCTGAGGGACTGGGTTCCCGGGGAGGGCGGCTGAGGGAGGGGCTCCTCCTTCCCCGTCCCGGGGAACGGGGGGCGCCGGTCCTTTCCGGGCTCCTGCTGGCCCTGGCCCAACCACCCGTCCCGCTCCCCCTCCTGGCCTTCGCGGCCCTGGTGCCGTGGGCCCTTTGGATCGCCCGGCTCCCTCCGAGCCCGGCCGGGGCCCGGTCGGCCTTCCGGGGAAGCCTCCTCATGGGAGGCGTCCACCACCTTCTGGTCCTGCACTGGCTCCCGGGGGCCGGCCTCTGGTTCACGCCGGCCGCCGTTCCGGTCGCCCTGGCGTGGATCGGCATCCTGGCCTTTCTGACCGGAGGGGCTGGGCGCCTTCTGCACCACCTGACCGTTCGGGGCGGCATCGCCTTCCTTCCGGCGCTTCCGGCGCTCTGGACGGCTCTGGAGTGGCTTCCTTCCGTGGCGGGGGACCTGGCCTTTCCTTGGCTGGGCCTCCCCACGGCCCTGGTCCCGGTTCCCCACCTCCTGGCCCCGGCGGAGTTGGCCGGAGCGCTCACGGTGACCTTCTGGATCGTGGCGTTCCAGGGAGGAGTGGTGGACGCCTGGTTGCGGGGGGGGATTCGGAGCCGCGAGGGGCGCGGATGGGCGGTGGCTGCGGCCTTCCTCCTCCTCCTTCCTGCCGGATGGAGCCTCCACCGTTCCACCTCCCTGGAGCTCGTTTCGGGCCCCCGGGTGGCGGCCCTCTCTCTCCCCCTCCCGGAGCGGCCCATGGATTCCCGAGCCCGGGCGGAGGAGGCCGTCCGGGACGCCCGGGCCGCCCTTGAAGCCATGGAGCCGGACGGCATCGCCCTGGTGGTCTGGCCCGAGGCCGCCGTACCCCTCCTCCTGGACCGACCCGAGGGAGATCCCTATCTCCGGGGGGTCCGTGCCCTGGCGTCCGGGACCGGTGCCGTTCAACTCCTGGGCGGATACGTGGCGCGGGACGGACCTCTGAACGCCTTGGTGGTCGTGGGGCTGGAGGAGGACGGCTGGGGCCCGGTCTACGGGAAGCGTCGGCTCGTGCCGGGAGTGGAGGCTGTGCCGGGTCCCCTGGGGAGGATTCCTGGCTCGGACCGGGAGGTGATCGCCGGGGCGGGTCACGCGTTCCGGCCCGGTACAGGTCCGGGGGTCCTGGCGGTGGGTCACCTCCGGTTGGGGCCCCTGGTGTGCTGGGAGGCGGCGTTCCGGGGCCCGGTCCGCGCAGCGGTCCGGGCCGGAGCCGATCTCCTGGTGAACGGGACGAACGACTCTTTCTTCCACCCGCCGGGCGCTCCGGAGGGATGGGGGTGGGCCGGACGGAGACAGCACGAGGCCCATCTGGTCCTGCGGGCCGTGGAAACCCGAAGGCCGGCGATTCGCTCCGCCACCGCCGGTGGAGCTTTCGTGTTGGATCCGGTGGGCCGAGTGGTGGCCGGGGCTCCCGCCGGCTGGAGCTTGGCCGAGAAGGGAGGAGTGGTGGTCGCCCCCGTCCTGACCGCAGGGACACACTCGTTGTTCACAAGGGTAGGAATCGACGCAGGACTTGCCGCCTTCCTCCTCCTCCTGGCCCTGGCGATGGTGGCTGGACGCCGAGGGACGGAGGAGAGGGCCCGCCGGTCAACCTGAATCGCCGAGCTCGCGAAGGGAGGACGACGATGACCGTCACGAAAGAGGATGCGAAGGCAGCCGAGGCCGACGTGACCATGGAGGAGCTCCTGGAGGGACTGAACTACGATCTGGCCGCCGAGTTCCAGGCCGTCATTACGTACCAGCTCTTCGCCACCCTCTGCACGGGTCCGTTCCGGAACGAAATCCGCGAATTCTTCAAGAAGGAGGTTCCGGACGAGCTCGGCCATGCCGAGTTCCTGGCCGACAAGATCGTGGCCTTGGGGGGAGAACCCACTCCTGAGCCCCTCCCGGTGAAGCTGACCCGGGACAACCGGGAGATGTTCGAGATGGCCCTCCAGTCCGAGAAAGAGACCATCGAGCGATACGAACAGCGGGTCCGGCAGGCCGATGCCCTGGGCCTTACGGGCCTCAAGGTCCAGTTGGAAGATCTGATCGTGGACGAGACGAACCACAAGGAGGAGATGGAGAAGATCCTCCGGAACTGGGGCGTCCGGGACGGTTGAAGTCCGGTCCGGCCGGATCTATCTTCCACGGTCTATAGACGGGAACCTGGGGGGACTCCCCCCCGGGCCCGTTCTCGTTCAGGCGCAGGAGGACGGACCATGAAGCCAGGGATTCACCCCGAGTATACGGCCGCGCAGATCACCTGTTCCTGCGGAGCCGTCATCGAGACCCGCTCCACGCGGGACCACATCAGTGTGGAGATCTGCTCCCAGTGCCATCCCTTCTACACGGGGAAGCAGAGGCTGGTGGACACGGCGGGACGAGTGGAGCGTTTCAAGCGTAAGTACGGGGAGACCCGTTCGGACGACTGACGGAGCGTTCCACCGTCGCTCCTCCCGTCCCCCCGGAGGCGACCGGTGACGACTTCTGCCCTGGACCCTCGCATAGAGAAGCGCCTCCGGGATGCCGTAGAGCGATTCCAGGAGGTGGACGTGGCCCTGGCCGATCCGGCCCTGGCCCAGGACATCGATCGCATGCGGACCTTGGGCCGAGAGCGGTCGGAGCTCGAGCCCGTGGCCCACCTGGCCTCCGAGCTGGACGAAACGGTCCGGGAGCTGGAGGGGGCCCAGGAGCTCCTCCGGGATGGATCGGACCCGGACCTCCGGGCCATGGCCGAGGAGGAGGTCCGGACCCTGGAAGTCCGGCTGGAAGAACTCTCCGAAAAGGCCCGTCGTCTCCTGGTTCCGAAGGACCCTCTGGACGACCGGGACGCCGTGGTGGAGATCCGGGCGGGAACGGGAGGGGATGAGGCGGGGCTCTTCGCCGGCGACTTGCTCCGCATGTACCGCCGCTATGCCGAACGGCAAGGTTGGACCGTGGAGCTACTGGACCTCTCGGAGGGGATTCCCGGCGCCGTCCGGGAAGCGGTTCTCCTGGTGAAGGGGACCGGTGCCTATGGCATGCTCCGTTCCGAGTCGGGCGTCCACCGGGTGCAGCGGGTACCCGAAACCGAGAGCCAGGGACGTATCCACACCTCGGCGGCCACTGTGGCCGTCCTCCCCGAAGCCGAGGAGGTGGACGTGCAGATCGACCCGTCGGATCTGAGAGTGGACGTGTTCCGCTCTTCGGGCCCGGGGGGGCAGTCCGTGAACACCACCGACTCGGCCGTCCGGATCACGCACGTCCCCACCGGGATCGTGGCCTCCTGCCAGGACGAGAAGTCCCAGCACAAGAACCGGGCCAAGGCCATGAAGGTTCTGCGGAGCCGGCTCTTGGACCGAAAGGTGTCCGAACAGGAGGCGGCCCGGGCCCGGGAGCGGAAGCTACAGGTGGGCACCGGGGACCGCTCCGGCAAGGTCCGGACCTACAACTTTCCTCAGAGCCGGGTGACGGACCACCGGATCGGGTTCACGCTTCACCGCTTGGAAGAGGTGCTGGACGGGGATCTGGAGGAGCTGGTCTCGGCTCTCCGGTTGGCTCAGCAGGAGGAGCGGATGCAGGAGGCGGAGGCGTGACCGCCCCTGTGGGCCCACCCCGGAAGGAAGCCGGTGCCTCGGAGGCCGCCGCCCGGTTGACCGTTCTGGAGGTGATCCGAAGGAGCGCCGCCTACCTGGAGGAGAAGGGAACTCCGGAGCCTCGGTTGGACGCGGAGCACCTCCTGGCCGGGACGCTGGGGGTGAGCCGGCTGGAGCTCTACCTCCAGCATGATCGTCCCCTCACCCCAAGCGAGGTGGAGGGAGTCCGGGAGCGCCTCCGGGCCCGGGGACGGAGAGAGCCGCTTCAGTATGTGCTGGAAAGCGCGCCTTTCCGGGGGTTGGAACTCCGGGTGGATCGGCGGGTCCTGATTCCCCGCCCCGAGACCGAAGTCCTGGTGGACGAGGTTCTCGAGTGGGTGAGCGGGCAGGACGAAGGCTCTGAGCTGGAGGCCCTGGAGGTGGGTACGGGATCCGGTGCCGTGGCGCTGGCCCTGGCGGTGGAGGGGCCGTTCCGCCGGGTGGTGGCCACCGACGTGTCGGGGGGAGCCCTGGCCGTGGCCCGGGCGAACGCCCGGGCGGCGGGAATCCAGCGGGTCGAGTTCCGGGAGGGATCGCTTCTGGAGCCGATCCTGAGGGATGAACGGTTCCACGTACTCGTTTCGAACCCTCCTTACGTGGCCCTGCAGGACTACGGGGAACTGCAGCCCGAGGTCCGGGAGTGGGAGCCCCGGGAAGCCCTGGTTTCGGGCCCCGAAGGGACCGAGGTTCTGGACGCCCTGGTGTCGGGAGCGGCCCGGGCCCTGCGGCCCGGAGGGCTCCTGGCGTTGGAGGTGGGCGAGGGCCAGGCGGGTCATGTCCTGGACCGGATCGAGGCGACGATGGGGCTGGGCGGCGGCCGGGTCCGTCCAGATCTCTCCGGGAGGGAGCGGTTCGTGCTGGCGGAGGCCCGGGGAAGCGACGGAGCGACCGAGAGGGTTTCACACAAGCCGTAAGGAAGGTGGCACGATGTCCGACATCCAGGATATGGCTCGACAACTGGGGCAATCGTTGGGCCGCACCGACGAGTATCAGGCCCTCAAGCGGGCCATCGCCGCAGTGGACGATGACCGGGAGCTCTCAACTCTTCGGAAGCGCCTGGAGGCGCTGGAGGGAGAGCTCACCTCGCAGATTCAATCCGGAAATCAGCCCGACGAGGAGAAGGCCAAGGAGTACGAGGCCACGGTACAGGAGCTGCAGGGGAAGTCCGAGTATCAGCGGCTCGTGGCGGCCCAGGAGAACTTCGACAAGATCCTCAAGCGGGTGAACGAGACGATCGCCGAAGGAATCCGAGAAGGGGCGGACGGACGTATCGTGCTCCCATCCTGAGGCCGAGCTCCGCATGGCCGTCAGCCTGAAGGCCTTACGCTGGCCCGTCTACAGGATCATCGATCCGGCGGTCCGCTGGATGGTCCGTAAGGGGGTCCATCCGAACGCCATCACCACTGTGGGGTTCGTGGCCACGCTGGCGGCCGGACTCTTCTTCCATCTGGATCATGTCAGGACGGCGGGCTTCTTCATCCTCCTGGGCGGGCTCCTGGACATCTTCGACGGCCGCGTGGCCCGGGAGAGCGACCTGGCGTCCAAGTTCGGGTCGTTCTACGACTCGACCCTGGACCGGCTCAGTGAGATCGTGGTCTATCTGGGCCTCCTCTCCCTCTACAACCGCTATGGTGGGGAGCTGGTGGATGTGGGGATGGTCTACGTCATCGCTTTGGCCATGGGCGGCTCCCTCATGGTGAGCTACACGCGGGCTCGTGCCGAGGCCCTGGGCCTGGACTGCTCCGTGGGGTTCATGCAGCGGGCCGAACGGGTCGTCCTCCTGGGCGGGGGCGCTCTCTTTTTCGGGCTCATGTGGGACGGACTCGTCCTCAAGGGAATCATCGTGCTGGTGGCCGCAGGGACCGTCCTGACGGCCATCCAGCGGATCATCTGGGTCTACAGACGCGCGGGCGGCGTGCCTTTGGAGGACGCCCCGGTGCGAGAATCGGCGGCTTCGCCGGAGGAGAAAGCTCTCTGATGGATCGAACGGAAACCCAGCCCGCCGACGGACGCTTGGGCGTCCTTCTCCCGGGCTTCGGGGCGGTGGCCACCACCTTCGTGGCCGGGGTCGAGGCCGCCAGGCAAGGTTTGGCCCAGCCGCTGGGAAGTCTCACCCAGCTCAACACGATCCGGCTGGGGAAGCGGACCGAAGGACGGGCGCCGCTGATCCGGGACTTCGTCCCCTTGGCCGAGCTGGACCAGCTGGTCTTCGGAGCGTGGGACCCCATCCCTGACGATGGCTACGAGAGCTGCCTGGCCGCAGGAGTCCTGAGCCGGGAGCACCTGGAGCCCATGGAGGAGTTCCTCCGCTCGGTCAAGCCCATGCCCGCGGTCTTCCACAAGGACTACGTGAAGCGCCTTGATGGGACGAACGTGAAGTCGGGGGCCACCAAGATGGACCTGGCCGAATCCCTCCGGGACGACATCCGGAGGTTCCGGGAGGAGGAGGGGTGCAGCCGTCTGGTCATGATCTGGTGCGGCTCCACCGAGGTTTTCCTCCGGCCTGGCCCCGTCCACGAGAGCATGGACGCCTTCGAGGCGGGCCTCCGGACGAACGATCCGGGCATCTCCCCCAGCATGATCTACGCCTACGCCGCCATCATGGAGGGGGTGCCGTACGCCAACGGAGCCCCGAACCTCTCGGGGGATCTTCCCGCCTTGGAGGAGGCGGCCCGGGAAAAGGGCGTGCCCGTGGCCGGGAAGGACTTCAAGACCGGACAGACCCTCATGAAGACGATCCTGGCGCCGGGACTCAAGGCCCGGATGCTCGGGATCGAGGGGTGGTTCTCCACGAACATCCTGGGCAACCGGGACGGGGCCGTCCTGGACGATCCGGATTCGTTCAAGACGAAGGAGGAGTCCAAGCTGGGCGTCCTGGAGCACATCCTCCAGCCCGATGTCTACCCCCAGCTCTACGGCGATCTCTACCACAAGGTACGGATCAACTACTACCCGCCCCGGGGGGACAACAAGGAAGGGTGGGACAACATCGACATCTTCGGGTGGATGGGCTACCCGATGCAGATCAAGGTGGACTTCCTCTGCCGTGACTCCATCCTGGCGGCTCCCATCGTCCTGGATCTGGCCCTCTTCCTGGACCTGGCGAAGCGGAGCGGGATGAGCGGGATCCAGGAGTGGCTCTCTTTCTACTTCAAGACCCCGCAAGTGGCCGAGGGCCTCTATCCGGAGCATGACCTCTTCATTCAGCACAAGAAGCTGAAGAACACCCTCCGGTGGATCGGGGGCGAGGAGCCCCTCACCCACCTGGGGGTGGAGTACTACGACTACGAGTGAGGTTGGGGGCCATGGCCGGGGGGACGACGGGGATCTTCGTGGTCCTGGAGGGAGTGGAGGGGGCCGGAAAGACGACCCAGGTGGAGCTTCTACGGCAACGTCTGGAACGAGCCGGCGTGGCCCACACGGTAGGGAGGGAGCCCGGGGGAACGGAGCTGGGAGAAGCGCTCCGGACCATCCTCCTGGAGTTCTCCCAAGGAGAGATCCTGCCGGAGTCCGAGCTCCTCTTGATCCTCGCCGCTCGGGCCGCCTTCGTACGGGAGATAGTGGGCCCGGCTCTGGAGAGGGGGCACGTGGTGGTGGTGGACCGGTTCGAGCTTTCCACTCTCGCTTACCAGGGCTTCGGCCGGGGTCTGGATGTGGAGGAGCTCGAGACGCTGAACCGGTTCGCCACCGGGGGACTCCGGCCCGACCTGACCCTCCTCTTGGACGTGCCCGTGGAGCAGGGGCGCGCCCGACAGGAGCGTGACGGCAAGGAGCGGGACCGGTTCGAGGCGGGTGGGGATCCTTTTCTGGAGCGGGTTCGGGAGGGGTATAACACCCTGGTCCGGCGCCGGGAGGATGTGATCCTGCTGGACGGAACGCTCCGGTCAGAAGAAGTTCATGAGAGGGTGGCGGGCCTCATCGGGTCCCGTTTCCCGGAACGCTTCCCGGAAACCTTCACCACCGCTTCGGGTTAGAGATTGGCATGGAAAACCCACGCTCCTCATTGGCACCGGCCGTGGTTCTCGTCCTCACCCTCCTCACCGGTGGGTGGCTTCTCCAGCAAGGGGTGGAGCAGGAGGAGAACGTCTATGTACAGGCCCGGCTCCTCCAGGAGATCATCGACCACATCGCCGACCGGTACGTGGATCCGGTGGAGCGCCGGGAACTCTACGACCAGGCCATCGACGGGATCCTGGGCGGACTGGGCGACCCGAATACCTCCCTCATGGACGGATCCGACTACGAGTCGTTCCGGATCCAGACGGAGGGGGATTACGGTGGAGTCGGTCTGGAGATTCAGGAGCGGGAAGGGTTCATCACGGTGGTGAGCCCCATCCCGGGCACGCCTGGGGCCCGGGCCGGACTCCGAGCCGGTGACCGGATCGTGAAGGTGGACGGCAGTTCCATCGAAGGATGGAGCTCCGAGCGGGCGGTGGGGATTCTCCGAGGCGAGGCCGGTTCGGAAGTGGACGTGACCGTCCGGCGTCCTGGTCTGGACGAGGATATCGAGTACACGATCACCCGGGAACGGATCCAGCTCCGGTCCGTGGCCTTCTCCACCCTCATGGACGACGGAGTGGGATACCTTCCCCTCTCCCTCTTCCAGGAGCGGTCGGGCGCGGAGGTTCGGGAGGCTCTGGACTCCCTCCGGGAACAGGGCATGACCGGTCTCATACTGGATCTCCGCGGAAACCCCGGGGGCATCCTGGATCAGGGAGTGGAGGTGGCCGATCTCCTCCTTCCCGGCAACCTGCCCGTGGTGGAAACCCGGGGGCAGGGGCGTAACCAGACGGGCACGATCCGGACCTCCCGGAACGGGGACTTCGACGACTTGCCCGTGGTCGTCCTGGTGGACCAGTCCAGCGCCAGCGCCTCGGAGATCGTGGCCGGGGCCCTCCAGGACCACGACCGGGCGGTCCTCGTCGGGGGAACGTCGTTCGGAAAGGGCTCGGTCCAGAGCCTCTTCGAGCTCACCGGTGGGAGCGTC
>SKSR01000169.1 GCA_007122885.1 Gemmatimonadota bacterium | reverse complement strand
CCAGTTCTTCCATCGGGAAATCAGCGAGAATCGCTTCCCCGACAGGGGGTGGAACGGGTGGGTGATCGTCACGCTTTCGATACCATCGTGGGAATCACGTGCAGTCGACGCTGAACGACAATGCGCTCTGCGAGAGCTTCTTCGCGAGTCTTGAGTGTGAGCTCCTGGACCGGGAGCGCTTCTCCAACCCGGCCGAGGCCGAACTCGCGGTCTTTCGGTACATCGAGGGCTGGTACAACCTTCGTCGGCGGCACTCCTCGCTCGGCTACCTTTCACCAGCCGCATACGAGCGGGCGAACGAAGCAACGCGCGGTGCCGAGCTGACAGCCGTAGCTACGGGCCAGGGCAACGGAGCGCTTCCGGCCCTGGCCACCGGCTCGGCAGAGCCCGTTCTACTCCCCCGCGGCGCGGGGGAAGCTCTCCTCACCCCAGCACTCGGGGAGGGGAGCTCAACCTAAGTGTTCGACTGTCCACTGAACCGGGGCAGGTCCAGAGGTGGGACTCAACTGCGTCCATCATCGGCTCGGGTCCGCACAGGAAGTAGCGCAGGCCCTCCCGGGCCTCCGGAAGATGACGGTCTAGGAGGTCTCCGGTCATGAGGCCTCGTTCTCCTTCGTACCCTTCAGCCGGATGCTCGACGACGGGCACGAGCTCGAGCCATGGCTCCTCCGCCATCTCCCTCAGCTCGTCCAGGAAGGTGGCGGAGGCCTCCGTCGCGAACCCGTAGAGGAGGAGAGCCGGAATCCGCTTGCGCTGACCCCGCTGCCGCAGGCTCCTGATGATGCTCATCACCGGCGTGATCCCTACCCCTCCGGCGATGAAGACGACGCCGTCCGCGTCGTTGTCGAGCACGAAGCTCCCGTAGGGACCATCGAGGAATGCCGGGGTTCCGGGCTCCACCTGACCGATCCGGGCGGTGTGGTCCCCGAGCGCCTTGATCGTGAGCTCGAGCGCGCCCGTTCGAGCCGGGCTCGACGAAATCGAGAACGGATGCTGGTCTACCGAGAACGGTGACGGCCCGATCGTGAGCCATACGAACTGCCCGGCCCGAAACTCCATGCCGCCGTGCCCGTCCGGCTCGAGCTCGAGGGTCCACGCCCGTCCGCGCTCGGGGCCAACCGCCGCGACGCGCCACGGCCGCCCCCTCGAGCGTAGCGGCTTCCAGCCCCGCGCGTAGATGAGGAGGCCCACGGCGAATGCCGTGGTGCCTCCCCATACCGCCTGCTGCCAGAGGTCGTCCACATACCAACCGACCTGGAGGATGTGAACGAGCCCGATCAAGACGACGAGGAGGGCCAGGAGGCCGTGACCCACCCGCCACTACTCGTAGGGGATCCCGAAGAGCACCCGCCGTAGCGTCGTCGCCAGGAGTGCGGTGAGGGCGGCCAGGACCGTCCAGAGCGCGAGCGCTCGGGCCGGATCGACCCGGAAGTCGAGGAACGCGCGGTAGTTGGCGTCCACCGTTACGAGTATCGCCACATGCGCGAGAACGAAGCCGTACGAGGCTATTCCGATCTGCCGGTGGAGGTGGAGGAGCGCATCCAGACCGAGGACCATCGAGAGCCGTCGAAACTTGGCGGTGAGCGCGAACTGAAGGGTCAACATCGCGAAGCCGACGAAGCCCAACGCCACGGCGAATTCGATCCAGAAACCCCGGCCGAGACGGTCGTGGCCGATGGCGGCCACGGCCAGGGGCGCCGCCGCCAAGGTCAGATAGATGCCGTGGGTGGCGACCAGGATCCTCACGTACGACGGACCGGGCCCATGTCTTCTGTTGTCGGGCGCAAGACACCGACTTTCCTTCGATGAGCCATCATGGAAGTGCGCTCTCCGGTCCGGATGTGGCCCCGAGGGAGGGGGAGAGGCGGTCCTGTGAAACCGACATCTGAGCGGCTCGAAGACCCGTCCGACGGGCCTCCCTCTGCCGGGTCGGATCGCCGCCGACTACCTCCGGCCGGCGAAGGGCCTCGGGAGACGCCACGGCCGCCGCCGGCCCCGGCGGAAGTATAGCAGGGGCCCGACGAAGTTGATGCCGATGATCGCCGCCCATACCCCCTTTCGACCGTTGATCTCGCGCGCCGGCCGCAGCGCCAGGTCGGTCCAGGCGGAGACCGCCAGGGAGACCTGCACGGAGGTCAGCGCCATGGCCAGCACCTTCTTGCCGGGGGACAACTCATCCCATCGTTTTGATCGCCATCGCTTTTTTCGCACCCTTCCTCCTTTGTAATCCGACGCATGGTGGACCGGACTCAGCCGGTGAAATTGGGAGCTGCACGAACGGTGCCATCCCCGCGTCGATCTTCCTCGCCTTCCTGCCAGGCAGCGATCCTATCATCGGTCCCGGGCGAAATTGATGAAGGGGAGAAGACGAGTGGCCGCGGGCCTGTTGCCGGCGTAGTTCAGGAGGCCCACTTGGAGCCCGTCCAGGCGACGAGCGTAGTTGAGGATGCCGATGGCGAGCCCTCGCTGCGTGCCCTGGATGTGATGGAGGGCACTCACGCTCACGCCACCCATGGCAACGTCTTCCTGGATCCGGAAGTAGGCCGGCGCGAGGAGGAGGCCGCGAACATCGTGGGCGCCGACGACGGGCGCGGCCGCTATCCCTTCGATCCTGCGGGCCCCGATCCCGACTCCGGCCGCGCTGACCCAACGGAGCGTCCCTCCTGCGCCCACGCCCACCCCAGCCACCTGGAGGCCACGCACGTCGCCGCCGGCGCCTATCCCGATGCCTGCGACCATAAGTCCCTGGAGATCGCCACCTGCGCCGACGCCCAGGCCGCCCCCCATCACGCCCCGTGCGGTCTCGCTGGCGGCCACCCCGAAGATGCCGGCCCCCACCCCGTCGATCCGCCGCGCGCCAGTGGCCGGCAGCCCCAGCGTCAGTCCATGGACCTGACCCCCATAGGCGTGTGGGGTCCACACGGACAAGTTGGCGCCGATCACCTCCTCCAGTTGCCAGTCCCTGAAGTTCACGCGCAGCCCGATGACGCGCCGCGCATCGCCGATGGCGACGCCCACATCACCGATGGTGAGCTCCACGGCCCTGCCGTCCTGGGCGTGGAGCGGCGAGGCGAGGAGGAGAGCGGCTAAGGCCAGGGCGAACGCGGAGAGGTGGGTCTGGGGCATGGCCGTCGGAGTTTCGCGGGGTCCCCTCACGTTCTTGCACCCAGGAGGTTCCAGTCGGGGGGAGAGGGAGCAGGAGGAGGGATGACAAGCATGAGGTCCACGTTACCACGGCCTGCGAGCCAGGACCAGAACGGAAGGCTGGGCGACTGCTGGGCATCAGTGTTCCCGCCGGCTCCCCGAAGGGCCTTCCCTGAAACCGTGGGCCGGCCCTCCCGTAGGGGTCAGTGAGCGGTCTGTCCCTTCAAGCCACTCAGCGGGAGGAGCGGCGCCATGCACGGTGGGTTCACGTACGGAGAACGTATCCGGCGCCTGTTGGTTCTTGCCCGTCGGGCCGAGCTCGAGGGTCGGTCCCGCCAGGCCAGAAACCTCCGGCGGATGGCCCGGGATCTGCTTCCGTTCGGGGACTCCCCCGAGCCGACCCGATGATGGGCCGCTCGGCCATGGCCCGATCCGGCCGCTTCACCTCGTCGGTCTTCGCCAGTTGGGCGCCAACCGACAGAGGTATTCGGCCGCATCCTCGACACCCTTTCTTGACCCGGTTACCCCCCTCCGCCAACGTGCGCGCATGGGGATCGAGGTTCGACCGGCAACCGTATTCGACGACGTGGCGGCCGTGCTGGGGCCCAAGCGGCCCGACGCCAACGTCTGCTGGTGTCTCAGCTACCGCATCCCCTCGAAGGAAAACGCCTCGCTGCGCGGCCCGGCCCGCGGCGAGAAGGTGGCCGAACTCCTGGAACAGGGCCCCATCGGTGTACTTGCGTACGATGGCGATGATGTGGTCGGATGGGCGGCGGTGGCGCCACGGGCCGAGACCGCCTTCGCGCGGAGCCGCACGATCCCAGACGTCGCGGATGGCGCCGTCTGGTCGGCCTGGTGCATCCGTGTGCGGCCGGGGCATCGCGGCAAGGGGATCTCCCACGCGCTCCTTGCCGAAGCCGTCGAGTTCGCCCGCTCCCAGGGCGCGCCCGCCATCGAGGGGTACCCGGTGGACAACCGCGGCGAGAAGGTCGATCTCACCATGGCGTACGTTGGCACACGTGGTCTGTTCGAGAAGGCCGGATTCCACAAGGCGGCAGACACCTCGTCGGTCATCAGCGGTTTCCCGCGCGTCCTGATGTGGCAGGACCTGCCGTAGGCCGCACCGGGCTCCTCGCCTGCTTGGCGAGATCGCTCCTCTCCAGCTCTCGGCTCCGGTAGCAGTGCCCAGCAGACCGGAGGCGGAGAGGTCCGTGGTCAATCCTGGATTACTGGATCGATCTCAACGTCGGGGACCCGGTCGAGGCGCGGGCCCGGTTTGCGCTCGTCCTCGGCTTCCAGCGCCGGCATCCGGTCTGCCTGATCCTGGCTGGCTGCGCACACTACCGTGAGGTGCATGGGACTGTAGATGCTGAAGGTGACCACGTTCGCCACCATGTTCAGGAAGGACAGCCGCGTTTCGACCCGCGAGACTCCGCTAGCGCACTGCGCGGACGCATCCACCGGGCTGGGGGGAACCAGGCCGGCCAGGAAGGAGTGGGCCCAGGGTTCATCGATGGCCTCGGGCGAGGCCGGGGCGCCCGTGCTGATCTGGGCGTGATAACACCCGCCGATCAGCACGATGAGGAAGAGTGGAAGCATGCGCTTGAACATGAGGCCTCCTTGGGTGGACGTGGGATGACCCTCCAATGCCCTGTCATCCAATCGCATCAACCGTGCCTGACGCAGAACGGGGAATCCCACGCGCGAGGATGGAGGATGTCGGTGAGACGACCCGGGTAGGTTCTCGGCGTCGATCGAGCCCGCAGGTGCCGCCGATGGGGGAATGGCGCCTCGATGGGGGACATTCTGTCTTCCTCGGGAGGCGGAGACAGGCTTATACCGCCTAGCCGTTGGATTCTCGGGTGCGCACGACTCTTGCTCTTTGAACCGCAACGGCCACGAGCCGGAGGTCCGCATCCACCAGGGCGGGGTGGCCCCCTCCCACGGAGAGTCACGTGAGGTCAAGAGGTGGGACCGGGGTGGCGGTGGCGGTCGTCATCCTTGTCGGCTGCGTGGGCATGGACCCGTCGGTGGTGGACCCCGAGTCGTACCTGGGGAACCGCACGAACCCGCCGGACGTGTACCGCTCGGGGACAGAGCCGGTGCTGCTGCCGGTTCTGGATGTCAGGATCGACCCCATGGACCGGCTCTTCCTCGTGAACTTCGCCGACGATCCCATCTACGAAGGGGTGGAGCTCCAGACGTTCCCTGGAGAAGGTGGCGGCGCACCGGGGGCGAGAGTGCTTCTCTGGCGGCCCGATACGGTGGATGTGTACGACAGCCCGGGTCGGACCTTCGACGAAGATGTGGATCACCGCGGCCTCGAGGCGCTCTTGAGCCCCCGGGCCGTCACGCTTCAGCGGGCGGACTTCGACTACCGGTTCCGGATCACGGAGTACGGGTTGGACGCAGCGCTCCGGATCCAGGACCGTGAGGGTCGTCTGCTCGAAATCGAGGTCGTTGAGACCCGGGGTGAACCGGTAATCGGGGGCCTGATCGCGCCGGTGGGTGCCACGAGCGCCTCACCCGATTACCTCCCCCTCTTCTTCCTGGACGAGTTCGCCCTGGTCAAGCGCGCCGGGACCCGGGTCCGGATTTCGGTGGATGGCCGGGAGCGCTCTCCCGCGAAGATGACCCGCCTCATCAAGGGGCCCGCCTCCTACTTCACCCGCTACTCGAACCGGGTCGTCATCGCCCACTGGAACGAGCGAAGGGAGGCGGTCCTCGAGCCCGTGCCACTCTCCCCCGGGTCGAAGACGGTGGAGGCCGGCGGGCTGGACTGGAGCATCCAGTGGAATGGAGAACGTCCGGAGGTGCCCTCAGTCACGGCCCGATTTGGCGAAGACCGGCTTACCTTCCTCTTCTCCCCGCCCTTGCCGGACCTGGCGGCGCTTCGGCCGGGAGTCCGGATCGAGGGCCGGTTCGTGGTGAACGTGAACGATGTGCCGGGAGTGGTGGCCGGAGAGTACGAGGTTGAACGCGAGGCCGAGGGGGCACGGATCGTCTTCCAACCCCTGGAGGCGTGGCAACCACCCATCGTTCGCGGCCCGTCGTGGGTCTCCTCCTATCGCTACGAGGCGGAGATCGCCCTGGGCACGGGCGCCGCGCCGGCGCGGTTGGTCAGCAACTGGGAGCGTCGTTGATGGAGGGAGTGGTCTACGTTCACCCACACGAAAAGGCAGCATGCGCGGCGTTGCGATCCTCCTTGCGCTTCTGAGCACAGGTGTTGGGCCGCACCCGGGTCAGGCGTTCGCCTCGCAGTCCGAGGCGGCGACCCCGTCGGCGTCCGATGCTCGCGTGGAGCAAGCGGGTATCCTCTCCGATCCCGCAGTCATGGAGGCCTTCCTCGACGGCCTGATCCAGGGGCAGCTTCGGGAGCGCACGATCGCAGGCGCCACGGTGGCGGTGGTGGGAGGCGGAGAGGTGCTCTTCACGAAGGGATACGGCTGGGCCGACGTGGACGGCCGCCGCCCGGTGGATCCGGAGGAGACTCTCTTCCGGATCGCATCGGTGACCAAGCTCTTCACCTTCACGGCGGTGATGCAGTTGGCGGAAGAGGGATGGCTCGACCTCGAGGCCGATGTGAACGAGTACCTGGATTTCCGCATCCCTGACACCTATTCCGAGCCCATCACCCTCACCCACCTCATGACCCACACGGCGGGGTTCGAGGAGGATCTGAGGAACCTCTTCACCTTCGATCCCGAGGGAATCGGGCGTCTGGAGGACTGGGTGGAGGACAATCTGCCCCAGCGGGTGCGGCCGCCGGGCACCTTCTCGGTCTATTCCAACTACGGGACGGCCCTGGCGGGCTACATCGTGGAGCGGGTCTCGGGCCTCCCCTGGGAGGACTACATCGAGCGCCGGATCCTGGAGCCCCTGGGGATGGAGCGCACCACGGGCCGGGAGCCGCTCCCGGACGGCCTCGCCCCCGCACTCTCCCAGGGCTACGCGCCCCGGAAGGGAGGCTTCGAGGCGCAGCTTCTGGAACTGAGCCCCGGGGGTGCGCCCGCCGGGTCCATGAGCTCGACGGCGGCCGATATGGCCACCTTCATGCTGGCGTTCCTGGATGGAGGAGCCGTGGGAGATGCGCGGATCCTGGAAGAAGATACCGTCGCCCGGATGCTCGACCGGCACTTCGGACACGACCCCCAACTTCCGGGCAACGGCCTCGGCTTCTTCGAGATGTCCAGCCACGGGACTCGGATTCTCGGCCACGGGGGGAACACCCAGTGGTTTCACAACACTCTCGCCCTCTTTCCGGAGCACGACCTCGGGCTCTTTGTCTCGTTCAACACGACCACGGCGGCTCCACTCACCTACGGACCCTTCCTGGCCACCTTTCTGGACCGGTTCTTTGCGGCCCCGCCGACGCCGCCCACCAGGTAGGGTTCTTCCTGGCGGTCCTGGTGATGGCGGTGCCCGACCCCTTCGGCTTCCTGTCGACCCCTATGACCGGCTTCGCCCTGGCCCTGGCCCTCCCCGTGCTGGGGCTTCTGGCGACGGGGGTGGCCGGTTGGGCCGCGGGGACCCAGTGGCGCCGGGGAGCGGGCAGCCCCTGGGTGCGGATCCGGGTGAGTGCCACGATCGCCGTGGCCCTCCTCTTCGCCTGGTCCCTCCACTATTGGAACCTCCTGGGGTGGCGTTTGTGAGCTGGCAGGGAAGGGGCGTTGGAAGGCGCCGAGTAGGCCTATTGTTGGGGGGTGCCCTCCTCCTGGGGGGAGCGCTGGTGGTGGCGATGGCTTATCGGGCCACCCTTCAGGCCGATCGGGCCCGTGTGGAGGACCGAGCATCCATCCTGTCCTCCCCGTGGGGGGACCTGGAATACCTGGTCGGCGGAGCGGAGGGCCCCTGGGTGCTCCTGGTTCATGGCGCGGGCGGTGGGTACGACCTGGGCGAGCTCATGGCCGAGATCCTCCTTGGGGACGGATTCCGCTGGGTCGCTCCGTCCCGCTTCGGGTACCTGGGCTCGGTGGTCCCAGCGGAGGCGACCCCGGACACACAGGCCGAGGCCTATGCCTGGCTTCTGGACGGGCTCGGGGTGGACGAGGTCGCGGTGGTGGCGCTCTCGGCCGGGGGCGCGTCGGGTCTGCTGTTCGCCCTTCGCTACCCTGAACGGGTCACCTCGCTGACCCTGGTCTCGGCCGGGGTGACGCGGGTCGGGGACCCTGAGCAGGCCGACGCCGACTGGAAGGGGCGGATGCTCGTGCGGCTCTTCTCCCACGACTTTCCCTACTGGGCCGTGACCACCCTGTTCGAGGGCCGGTTCATCGAGCTCATGGGCGCGGACCGGAATGTGGTGAGGCGGCTCACCACGGATGAAGGTCGGTGGGTGAGGCGCCTGATGGAGAGCATGCGTCCGGCCTCCATGCGTTCCCAAGGGGCGCGGTTCGACAACCTCGCGCCTCTTCCCGGCGACCGAATTGCAGGCATCGAGGCCCCGACACTCGTGATCCACGGAGAAGACGACCGGCTCCAGCTCTTCGAGAACGCCCGCTTCGCTGAAGCGACCATCTCGGACGCCCAGCTGCTTCGCTTCGAGACCGGCGGACACCTCGTGGCCATTACCGAGCAGCCGCTGGTCCGGGACGCGGTGCGCCGGCACATCTCCAACCACGCAAGGGATCCATGAGGCCCCTCCTCCGCATCGTTCCGGTCATCGTGGTGGTCGTGGGACTGGCCGCCCCTCCCCTGGAGGCCCAGGCACGTGAGGCCCATCCCCGGTGGAGCGTCTCCACGAGCCTGACCTTCCCCCTGGTCCGGATTTACCAGGTCTACCTCAACTACCGTATCGACGACCGGAACGAGGTCTCCATCGGCCCGGCGTTCCAGAACTACCGGCACGAGAGCTTCACGGCCAACGCTTACACACTGATCGTGGGGTACCGGCGCTACCTCACGGACCGGGTGAGCATGGAAGCGGAGCTCTATCCGGCGTACAACCGGATGTACTCCCATGTCACGGGGTCGTACCATCCCGGCTGGGAGCTGTGGGCCGAAGCCAAGGTGGGCTACACGGTCGACTTCGCCGACGACCGTTTCTTCCTGCATCCGGCACCCGGAGTCGGCTTCGGGATCTTCCAGTCGAACCCGCCGCCCGACTTCTTCGAGGAGATCGAGTCGCCCATCTTCGTCCCCCAGCTCCTCCTGGGGATCCGGTTTTGAAGGGCCCGGTCCTCACCCGCATCCTGACCGCGGCCGCCCTGGCTCCGTCGGGCCACAACACCCAGCCCTGGCGGTTTTCGGTCGAAGGTGAGCGGATCACGATCCTCCCGGATCTCTCGCGGCGCCTGCCTGTGGTGGACCCGGACGACCACGCCCTCTTCATCAGCCTGGGATGTGCCCTTGAGAACCTCGTGGTCGCCGCAAGGGGACAGGGTTACGACGCGGAGGTGGACGACACGGGACTGGAGGGGGAAGATCCCGCCCTCACCGTACATCTCCGGTCCGTCGGGGCGGGGGTCAGCCACGAGGACCCTCTTGGCGCTGCGATTCCCGAGCGCCAGTCCACCCGCCGATCGTACGATGGCCGTGCGATCCCCTCCGCAGACCTCCGCAGCCTGGAAGCGGCGAGCCACGGGGACAGTATCGGATTCCACCTCTTCACCGAGCCCGGAAGGATCGAGCCCCTCATCGAGCTGGTCGAGGAAGGCAATCGCCGTCAGTTCAGCGACCCTGCCTTCGTGGAGGAGTTGATCACGTGGATCCGCTTCAACCGTCGTGAGGTCGGGAACCGGCAGGACGGGCTCACCCATGCCGCCATGGGGCTCCCGTCGATCCCCCGATGGCTCGGTCGCATGGTGATGGAGAGGGTGGCCACCCCCCGGAGCCAGGCGCGAAGTGCCGCCCGGACCATTAGGAGCTCCGCCGCCATGATGCTCTTCACCACCGACCATGCCGATCCCCGGGGATGGGTCGATCTGGGAAGAAGCTTCGAGCGGGTGGCTCTCACCGCTACCACGTTGGACATCAAGCAGGCCCACATGAACATGCCCTGTGAGGTCCCGGCCCTCCGGGAAGAGCTTCGCCGACATCTCGGCCTGGGAGGCGCTCATCCCCTCCTCCTCCTCCGGATCGGATATGCGAAGCCCATGCCGCGCTCACCCCGACGACCGATCGACGAAGTGCTCGTGAAGGGTCCGCGATGATGTCCTCGCCGGCTCCCCCAGAGGGCGTCGTCTCGCGGGTCCGGACGTGACCCGCTCCGCTGCCGGACGCCTCGCGATGGAGGCCATCCTCGTGCCCTCGGCCCTGGTGCCCGGACGGGGCGCGACTTGGGAAGCGGTGGATGAGGGGAGCGCACGCTTCAGGATGATGGTGGGGGACGGGGAGTTCCGGTTCTTCGGAGCGACCCTGGACCGGGGGAGCTCCCGATGAAGCGGCTTTTCCGGCCATCGTCGCCCTCTCTGGACGATGACCCGGCTCGTTCGGGGCCCGGCCTCCGAGCTCCTGCCTGGTCGACTCTTCTCAAGGAGGTCTTCATGCGGTGTGTCTGGATTCCGGCCTTTGCACTCGTCGCTTCCATGACCCTGACCCCCGGCCTGCACGCGCAGGACCGGATCGGTCCCACGGATCCGGCGGAGCTCGAAGGGTTCCTCGATGGGCTGATGGCCGCCCACCGCGCCGAACTGGGGATCGCCGGGGCCACGGTGGCTGTGGTTCGCGACGGCGAGCTCCTCCTCTCCAAGGGCTACGGCTGGGCGGACGTGGAAGCACGAAGGCCCGTGGATCCCGCCTCCACCCTCTTCCGGATCGGTTCCGTCACGAAGCCCTTCACTTGGACCGCGGTGATGCAGCTCGAAGAGCAGGGGCTCCTCGACCTGGACACCGACGTGAACGAGTACTTGGACTTCCAAGTACCAGGCACCTGGGAGGAGCCTATCACCCTCCGTCACCTCCTGACCCACACTCCGGGGTTCGAGGATCGGGCCTACGGCCTCTTCGGGCCGAACCCGGGTGTGAGCCGAGGGGCGTGGTTCCGGGACAATATCCCGGCCCGGGTGCGGCCGCCCGGAGAGTACACCTCCTACTCGAACTACGGCACGGGCCTGGCCGGCTACATCGTGGAGCGCGTGAGCGGTCTGGAGTGGGAGGCGTACCTGGAGGAACGGATTCTCGGACCGCTGGGCATGGAACACGCAACGGCCCGACAGCCGCTCCCCGAGCACCTGGCTCCGCTCCTCTCGGAGGGGTACGCCTACGAGGGAGGGGCCTTCCGGCCTCGGCCCTTCGAGTGGGTGGACTCCGGGGCCCCTGCGGGCGCCATGAGCGCTTCCGCCGATGCGATGGCCCGCTTCATGATCGCGCACCTGGAAGGAGGTGAGGTGGATGGGGTCCGGATCCTCGGAGAGTCCGCCGTGGACCGGATGCACGAGCGGGCCTTCGCCTCCGACCCCCGGGTGAACGGGATGACTTTGGGGCTCTACGAGAAGAGCAGTCACGGCCTCCGCATCGTGGGCCATTCGGGCGGGACTCAGTGGTTCTTCACCGACATGGCCCTCATCCCGGAAGAACGGCTGGGGATCTTCGTATCGTACAACTCGGCCGGGGCGGCCCCGCTCCCCATGGGTCGATTCCTCGAGGCCTTCCTGGACCGCTATTACCCGGTGGAACGGGGTCCAACCCCCGATCCCTCGCCAGGGTGGCAGGAGCGGGCGGCGGCGTACGCGGGGACTTACGGGTTTCTCCGAGTTTCACACACCACCTTCGAGCGGATCCTGGGCCCCCTCATCGCACGGATTTCCGTGCGACCCGGTGAGTCCGCAGGAGAGATGACGGTTAGGTCCCCGTTCGGAACCGAGCGGTACCGCGAGGTCGAGCCCGGACACCTCAGGTCCGTGGATGGGCACGGGGAGGTGGCCTTCGAGGGGAGTCCAGAGGCCGGCTACACCCACCTCTTCCTGAGCCACATGCCGCCCGCGGCCGCCGAGCGGATCGGATTCGCCGACCGCGGAGGCGTCCACCTGGTCCTGCTTCTCTTCGCGATCCTCATCTTCGCCTCCCTGCCGGCGGTCATGCTCGGACGATGGCTCCTGGCCCGCCGCTTCGAGGAGGTCCTCCATCCCCGAGGTCCCGAGCGGTGGCTGCGCTGGGCCGGGTTGGGGTTTGTGGGGGTCGTGGTTCTCTTCGTCCTCCTCCTGGGCGTGGGGATCGCGAGTCAGGAAGCCTTCCTGTACGGGGAGGGCAGGGGAGTGCTTCGCGCTGCGCTCCTGGTCTCCCTCCTGCTCCTGCCCCTCCTTCTCGCCCTTGTGGCGGGTGCCGCCCTGGCGGTGCAGCGCCGTCTCTGGGGGACGGCGGGCCGGGTCCACTTCGTCCTCTTCGTTCTGGCCGCCGTCACCTTCGTGCTCCAGCTCCACCACTGGAACCTCCTCGGGCCCAGGATGTGACCGGAGGTTTCCCTCACCTCGTCCGCTCCCCCTGGTTCCCAGGCTCCGACGCCTGGGGAACCAGGAGAAGGGGAAGGCGACTCTTCCGGGTCACTTCACGGCTCTGGCTTCCCAGCAGGAGCGCGGAGACGGGGCCGCGGGCGTGGGTTCCCATGACGACGAGGGTTCGGCTCCCCTCTCCGGCCCGCGACAGGATGCGCTCCCAGGGCTTGCCGCGATCCACGAGAACCTCCACTTGAGGGACTCCCGCCTCCCGCATCTCTCGGGCCAATCCCTACAGCCTCTCGACCACCTCCGTCTTCATCTGCCGATCATCCTCCTCCATGACATGGAGGAGGGACACCGGAAGGGACTGCTCGGCGGCCAGATCTCTCGCAAGAGCGGTCGGCCCACTTTCGTCCCCGGAGAGCTGAAGCGGGTGGAGGATCCGAGCGGACCGGGGCGAAAGGATGGGTCGAGTACGCCGGTTCTCCACCGAAGCATGAGGGAACAGGAGGATGGGTCGCGACCAGTTCCGGGCCACCTCCAGGATGGTCGACCCCGCCAGGGTATCCGCCAGAAGGCTCCGTTCCCTCATCCCGAGTACGATTCCGTCCGCGGTCCGCGTCCGAGCTTCCTCAGCGAGACAGGTTCCCGGATCCCCCTGGGCGATGCAGAGGTTGACCCGAAAATAGGCCTCGAGCCAGGCCCGAGCCTCGGAGAGCTTCTCACCGACCCCGCGGGTGGGGTCCTTCTTGTGGAGGATGGGAACGGGTGATTCGGAGGCGATGTGGGTCAGGATCAGTTCTTCCACCCCCCAGGCCCGGAGCGCCGGGAGGGAATCCACCAGTCCGTCGGTTTCTTCGGAGAGGTCCAGGCCCACGAGCAGTCGTCGTACCGGAGTCATGCCTGGTTCTCCGTGAAGAAGCGGATCAGGTGTCATCATCCGTACCGGATTCGCGGGCTCCAGATCCCAACCCGGGGGGCCGAGGCCCGAAGGCCTTTCTCCACCTGCTGGGACTTCGGGTCCCGTCCGCTGCCATCACATCGGGACGAAGTGCGCCCCGGCAAGCAGCGGTTCGTCAGACCAGGTTTCCGGGCGGGGCCGCAGCCGCCGTCATGAACGGCGGACGCCCCCCTGTCGGTCTCAACGGCACGTCCCTTGCCATTCCCTCCTCACACGCGACCCGCACCCTGGACGGAGAAACCATGCTTCGCACCCCACCGGGTTCCATCGGCGCCCTGACACTCCTCCTCGCCGCCTTCGCGGGGTTCTGGGGAGCCGGCACCGCGGTCGCCCAGGAGCCCTCCGGCGGGGACGAGGCAACGGAAGCCACGGAGGGGCGCGGGTTCTTCATGCTCGGGGTGCAGCGCTTCGACGGCGATGCCCTGAACGACGAGCTCATGGCCGCGGGCTACCCCTCCTTCTCTTCCTCGGTGGTCACCATCGGCGCCGGTGGGATGGGGATTCACGGTGGCTTCCTCCTGGGCGGCGAGGGCCATGGGCTTCTGGGCCCGGAGGAGTCCACGGCGGATGGCGCCTTCGAGACGCGCATCGGCGGGGGGTACGGGATGCTCACCCTGGGTCGTGACCTCTTCCCCGGCCGCCCGGGATCCCTCTACCCCCAGATCGGGCTGGGAGCAGGGGCCATGACCCTCCGGATCGATGAACGGAGCGCCCCGACCTTCGAGGAGCTCCTGCAGGATCCCCGCCGGAGCGTGGAGATCTCCCGGGTCAGCTTCCTACTCATGGGGCCCTGGGGGGCGACTACCACCTGGGAGTGGGGAGCGCAGGATCCGACGGGGCCGGGGTGGCGGTGGGGCTACGGGTTGGGTACGTGGCCCCACTGGGGCAACGGTCCTGGTCCTCCGAGATGGGGCGGGTGGCGGGGGGGCCGGATCTCTCCCCTTCGGGTGTTTTCATCCGCTTGCAGGTGGGAGGCGGCGCACGGCCGTGACGCCTTCCGGGAGCCGCCCGCTCCTCATCCTCCTCCTCCTCGCCCTCTCCAGCACTGCCTACGGCGGCCCGCCACCGGCACCGGCTGGACCGGAGGACTTCGTCAGCCGACTCGAGGCGGAGGGGGTGACGATTCGTCGGCTCCTGAGCCATTCGGCGGGGTTCCCGCTGGGCACTCTGGGCGTGGAGTTCACCCCTGGGGAACCTACGCCCTCCCTCGAGGAGATGCTGCACCGTGAGGCGCGCCTTTCGGCCCCTCCTGGTTCAGGGTTCATCTACTCCAACCCAGGATTCAATCTCCTGGAGCTCCTGGTCCAGCACGCCACCGGAGAGGACTTCTCCCAGTACATGGAGCGGCGTGTCCTTGGCCCCCTGGAAATGCACCACTCCCGGTTCGGGTGGGACCCGGAGCTGGAGGACCGGGTCCCCGTGGGGCATGATCTGCGGGGGTATCCCGTTCCCGTGTACACCTATCCGGAACGAGGTGCAGGTGGCCTATTCGCCACCCTGGAAGACATGACCCGCTTCGTGGAGGCTGGAATGCCCCGGTGGAACCCGTCTCCGGTTCTGACCGGAGCCGCCATCGACGTCCTCCACACGGAAGAGGCCAGCGGCCTGGGTATCTACGGTCTGGTGGCGGATGGCTATGGACTGGGGCACTTCGTGGAGATCCTTCCGGAGGGGAGCCGGGCGGTCTTCCACGGGGGGCAGGGGAATGGGTGGATGACCCACATGCGTTGGGTCCCGGAAACCGGGGACGGATTCGTCATCCTCACCAACAGCCAGCGGAGTTGGCCCTTCATCGCTCGGATCCTCCGGGATTGGGGGGAGTGGAGGGGGTTCCCCGCGGTGGGAATGGCTCGGATCCACCTGGCCGCGACCCTCCTGGGAGGACTCATCGCCCTGCTCCTGGTCGCGGCTTTCGCGCAAGCCCTCCGTCTTGCCCTGGGCCTTCGGCGGGGGGCCCGGAGCCTCTCCCCGTTCTCCCGTGGGCGACGCCTTCTCCAAGCGGCGCAGCTGGCGGTGGGATTCTCGCTGATCGCACTCGTCGCCTGGGCCTCGCAGGTGGACGCTCTTTTCCTTGCATCGGTCTTTCCACACCGCATGGGGTGGCTGGCCGGCGCCCTCCTCGCCCTGGTCCTCACCGCCTCGGCCTTCCTTCCCTGGACCGGGCGCCCCTCCCACTCCCACTGAGGTCCCCAGTCATGCGCTGGATCTTCGCTGCCATCGCCATCCTCCATGGCCTCATCCACTTCATGGGGCCCGCCAAGGCCTTCGGTTGGGACGAGTTCCCCCAGCTCGAGCTGCCCATCTCGCGGGCCATGGGCCTCGGAAGGGGAATCGCGGAGCGCTCGGCGTTTTGATGATCCGGGTAGGGCGGGAATCCACATCCGAGGCCCCGCGCTCCAGATCCGCGAGACACATTAGACGAGGGAGGACTCCCATGGTGGGATCGATTGCACGAGGGAAGGCGTTCCAGGTGGGGGCGGCCTCTCTGTTCACCCTGGCCGGGTGTGTGTCCATGAACCCGTCCGTGGTGGATCCGGAGGCCTTCCTCGGGGAGCGAGCGGCTCCACCGGGGATCTACCAGGAGGATGCTCCACCCACCCTCCTCCCCGTGATGGACGTTCGGATCGTCCCCTTCGACCGGCTCATGCTGGTGGGCTTCGCCGACGACCCGATCTACGAGGCGGTGGAACTCCAGGTGCTCCCAGGAACGAACGGGGGAGAGGGGGCACGGGTCCTCCTGGAAAGGGCTGATACGGTGGACGTCTACAACTCCCCCGGTCTCGCGCCGGATGAGGCCCTCCGCCGGACACTGGACGGCCTCTTCGCTCCCAAGGCGGTCACCATCCAGGAGACGGCCTTCGATTACCGGTTCCGGGTCACCGACCACGGTCTCGACACGGCCCTCTGGATGCGGGACCGGGAGGGACGGGAGATCCACGTGGAGGTGGTGGAGACCCGCGGCGAGCCCCACCTGGGGGCGATCATCGCACCGGTGGGGGCCATGAGCGAGCGGCCGACGTTTCTCCCTGTCTTCTTCCTGGATGAGTTCGCCTTTGCCCGGCGGCGCGGTGCGGAGATCCAGATCGAGATCGATGGCCAGCGGCGATCCCCCCAGACCCTCACCCGCCTCGTCCGAGGGCCGGCCTCGTATTTCACCCGCTACTCCACTCGGGTGGTCCTGGCCCATTGGAACGAGAACGCGGAGGTGGAACTGGAGCCTGTGGCCCTCGACCCCGGCACCGAAGTGGTGACGGCGGGGGGACTGGAGTAGCACCTGGTCTGGAGCGCCGGTCGCCCCGAGGTCCGGGCGGCGGTGGCACGCTCCGGGGAGGACGCCGTGACCTTCCAGTTCTCGCCGGTTCTTCCGGACCTGGGCGCCCTTCGCACCGGAGCCGAGGTGGGGGTCGGTTCGTGGTGAATGTGAACGACGTTCCGGGGGTGATGGCGGGGGAATACCATGTGCTTCGAGACGAGGCGGGGGTCCGAGTGGTCATCCAACCCCTGAGGGCCTGGCATCCTCCCATGGAGGGACCCCCATGGGTCTCGACCTACCGCTACGAGGCGACGATCGATCTGGGCGTGAGCCCGCCGCGGTTGGTCGGTCGGTGGGAGCGGCGGGGAGCGAGGTGAAAGCTGAACCGCCCCGGGCCCGCCCGAGATAGTCGGGCGTTTCTCGTCATTGTGTGTCGGATGAGCTGGAGACCGAAATCGATATGAGCGACACCGCGCCGCCAACGATCGGCAGTACGTCCGTCTCTGTCGGGAATCCCTGGGTATTCTTTGGCGTGACGTTCGCGATCACGTGGGGGTTCTGGCTACTGGCCATTGTCCTGGGTTTCGGTGGGGATACCGCCGTCGGACTCCTATTGGGATTATTGGGACTTCTTGGTCCCGGGGTCGCCGGTATCGGGTTCGTGTATTTCGTCTACGATGAACCGGGCCGGAGGGATTTTTGGGATCGGGTCAAGCAAGT
>SKSR01000004.1 GCA_007122885.1 Gemmatimonadota bacterium | reverse complement strand
CACCTCCACCCCCGCACCCGAAGGGATTCCCTCCCCTTCCTCCAGGAAAGAGCGAATCCGGTCGAATTCGGGGCCGGGACCCAGAGACACCCGCTTCACCGGGAGGGGTCCTGGTCGAAATGGACGAAAGGAAGGTCCGCCAACTCGGAAGTTCCGTAGCCCGTCTCCCGGAGGGCGGCCGGGAGGTGGTCGATCACGTCCTCCGGAACGAGACCCGGCCCACCGGGGGCTCGGGCGGCCGCCCGGCCCGTATAGTGCAGACCGAGACCCGCCGCCCGCTCCACATCCGCTCCCTGGGCCAGGAAGGACCCGCAGGCGCCCGTGAGCACATCGCCCATTCCGGCCACCGCCAGATCCGAGGTACCCGAACCGGACACCAGGAGCCCTCCCCCGGGCGACCCTACCAATGACGGGGCTCCCTTCAGGAGCACGGTGCACGAGAAGCGTCGGGCCGTTTTCTGGACCCGAAGGGCGGGCATCCGATCCTCGGCTTCGCCCGACTTGGGAACCAAGCGACCCATTTCCCCCGGATGGGGGGTCAGGAGGAGCGGTCGATCGCCGGCCAATTCCGAGGGAGAGGGGGCGCGCCCCTCCGCCACCAGGTTCAGAGCGTCGGCGTCCAGCACCGTGGGTGCGCCGCCCGTCCGCTCGAGCACGGTCCGGAGGGCCCGTGCCGAGGCATCCCCCGTCCCAAGGCCGGGACCCGCGGCCACGGCCCGGCTCCTCGACACCACCTCCGCCAACGCCCCCTGGTCCGTCACGTCCACGAAGACCGCCCCGGGGACGGCGCCCTGGACGACCTCCCGAACCTCCGGGAAGGAGGCCACGGTCAGGTACCCCACCCCCGAGCGCAGGGCGCCGCGGGCCGCCAGGACTGCGGCGCCGGCCATTCCCGAGCTTCCGGCCAGGAGCAGGAGCCCGCCCACCTCTCCCTTATGGGTGGCGTGCGACCGGCGCGGGCGGGCGAGTTCGGCCCATCCCGGGGTGATCAACCGTCGGGGAAAGGAGTTGGGCTCCGGAGGAGGGAATCCGATCTCCACCGCCACCAAGCGCCCCACCCGACCACGGGCCGGATGGAGGAGGGTTCCGAGCTTGGGCCACCCGAATGCCACGGTGAGCGACGCTTCCACCGCCTCGCCGGGAACCGAGCCGTCATCCGCCGAGACCCCGGAAGGAAGGTCCAAGCTCACCACCGGTGCCGGGCTTCGATTCATGGCGCGGATCCACGCGGCCTGAGCCTCCCGAGGGGCCCCTCGGATTCCCGTTCCCAGAAGGGCGTCCACGATGACGGCGGCTCCGTGCACGGTGGCCTCCAGGGCGTCCGGGTCCCCCGGTTCGGGGGCTTCCACCGGCACGGATCGACCATGAAGGAGTCGGTCCGGAAGAGAGCGCTCCGTTCCCCTGAGGAGGCGCACCGGCCTCCCCCAGGCGGCCAGAGTCCGAGCCACCACCACGCCGTCCCCCCCGTTGTTCCCGCTTCCAGCCACCACGACCACTTCGCCCCGGGGGTGGAGCCGGTCAACGAGATGGGCGGCGGACCGGCCGGCGTTCTCCATGAGGGTGGTCTCGGGAATCCCTGCCTCATCGATGGCGTACCGATCGTACGCCGCCGACTCCTCCCCGGTAGGAACCATGACGGCGGGCCCGCCGAAGGGCCTGACGGGAACGCTCCCGGAGTGCGACGGCATCACGGCGTCGAGAGGGGGGCGGCCCAGGGGACCAGGCGGCGCAGGGGTCGAGCCCCCCTACTTGAAGCTTTGGCCGATGGCTCGGCCGAAGGTGATCTCCCCGTTGTCGATCCTGATGTTGAACCCGCAATCGGGGTTCGAGCAGACCCATGCCTTGTAGCGGATCGGCGCCCCCTCCCTTCCGTAGTCCGACAGGGGAATGAGCATGCCCGCGTCACACTTGAGACATCCGGGGAATCCGCGTTCATCCACCATGAGCTACCCCTCCCGTCGACGTGGACACCCCGGGCCGACGACCCCGACCCGGGACCCTTTTGGGAGGCCACTGTACCCCTACTCCACGACCTCCCATGGGTAGTTTTGCTCGAAGGCCTCCTCGAAGTCGAAGACCCCGCGGAAGTCCTCGGGCCGGTCCTCCTCCTCCTTGATCAGGATCCCGCACTCGACCAGAGCGAAGACGATCTCGCCCACATCCTCGGTGGCGTGGATCCCCCAGTACTCGAGAACCGTCCGAGCCAACGGGCCGAATCGTTCCAGCGCCAGATCACGGACCCCCTCGGCCAATTCCGGGCCACTGATGTGTCGGGGTTCGTCCAAAGAGGCCATGACGTGGTGAAGCGCCGACAGGATGAAGAGGTACGCCTTCCCGTGGAAGCGGGGGTTCTTCTCCTGGAGGCGATCCAGAATCTCGTCGGCGAATTGCAGCTCGGTCATGGTTTGAAATTTCGGTTCCCGCCGGCACTCACGCCAGGGCTGAGGCCCGTTCCGGGCCGCTCAGAGTTTTCCTCCCAGTTCTTCGTACATGGGGAAGGCCCGGCAGAGTTCCAGTACTTCACCCCGAACGGCGGCTTCTCGCTCCGAGTCTCCGGGGGCTTCCAGGACCGAGGAGATCCAATCCCCGATCCGCTCCATCTCCGCCGACCCCATGCCCCTGCTCGTGAGGGCCGCCGTCCCGATCCGAAGCCCGGAGGTCACGAACGGGGAGCGGGGCTCCCCCGGAACCGTGTTCTTGTTCACCGTTATCCCGGCCCGCTCCAGGGCTTCTTCGGCGTCCTTCCCCGTGGTCTCCCTGTCCCGAAGGTCCACCAGGAGAAGGTGGTTGTCCGTTCCCCCGCTCACCAGGCGAAAGCCCTTTTCCTTCAGCTTTTCCCCCAAGACGCGGGCGTTGGCCACCACCTGCTCCGCGTACTCCCGGAAGTCGGGTCGGAGCGCCTCGGCGAAGGCCACGGCTTTGGCGGCGATCACGTGCATGAGGGGGCCGCCCTGCGTCCCCGGGAAGACCGACTTGTCCAGGGCTTTGCCGTGCTCCTCCTTGGCCAGGATCAACCCTCCCCGGGGTCCGCGCAGGGTCTTGTGGGTGGTGGTGGTCACCACATCGGCGTGGGGCACCGGCGAGGGATGGACATCGGCCGCCACCAGTCCGGCGATATGCGCCATGTCCACCACCAGAACCGCCTCCGCCTCCCGGGCGATGGACCCGAAGGCTTCGAAGTCGATGATCCTGGGGTAGGCGCTGGCCCCGGCGATGATCATCTTGGGACGCTCCCGGAGGGCCTGCTCCCGAAGGGCGTCGTAGTCGATCCGGCCGTCGGACTCCGAGACCCCGTAGGCGGACACTTCGTAGAGGATCCCGCTGAAGTTCACCGGAGAACCGTGGGTGAGGTGGCCCCCGTGGCTCAGGTTCATTCCCAGGATCCGGTCCCCGGGCTTCAGGAAGGTCATGTATGTGGCCATGTTCGCCTGAGCCCCGGAATGGGGCTGGGCGTTCACGTGCTCGGCGCCGAAGAGCTCCTTGGCACGATCGCGGGCCAGGTCCTCCACCACGTCCACGTGTTCGCACCCGCCGTAGTATCGACGTCCCGGCAGACCCTCCGCGTACTTGTTCGTGAGAACCGTCCCCTGGGTCTCCAGAACCGCCCGGGAGACGAAGTTCTCGCTGGCGATGAGCTCCAGCCCTTCCACCTGCCGCCGGGCTTCGTTCTGCACCGCCTGCCAGACCTGCGGGTCCGCCGCCTTCAGGTGCTCCATGGCTTCGCTCATTTATTCACTTCCTTACCTGTTGATCGAGGGTCGGGTCCTTCCGAATTCCAGCCTCGGCACCCCGACTTCGTTGGAACGCTGCCCGTTTCAGACCCACGAGCGATGGAGCTTGCGAACGTCGTCGACCCGCTGCTGGGCCACCCGGTCGGCGGCCTCCGCAGCGGGAATCCCGTCCTCTTCCGCCCGTTCGAATATCTGGAGGAGGGTGCGGTAGATTTCACCGGCCTTCCGGAGGCTCCGGTCCGACGACCAGTTTCGGATCTCCCCGTAGACATTGATGAGCCCTCCGGCGTTGATCACGTAGTCCGGGGCATAGAGGATCCCCCGTCGCTCCAGCTCTTCTCCGTGCCGGGGCTCGGCGAGCTGGTTGTTCGCCGCCCCTGCTACGATATCCACGTTCAAGAGGTCCACCGTCTCGTCGTTGATCACGGCCCCCAGGGCGCATGGAGCGAAGATGTCCGCGTCCAGTCCGTAGAGTTCGTCGGCCTCCACCGCCTGGGCGTCGAATTCCTCCTGCACCCGAGAAACCCGCTCGGGGTCGATGTCGGTGACCGAGAGGCGCGCCCCTTCTTCCGCCAGCAGGGAACAGAGGTGATACCCCACATTCCCCAACCCCTGCACGACCACATGACGGCCCGTCAGGGCCGGATCCCCGTAACGGCGTTCGGCGCACGCCTTCATCCCCTGGTAGGTACCGTACGCGGTCACCGGCGATGGATCGCCCGAGCCTCCGTAGACCCCCACCACCGACTCGGTCTCCATCCGCACGTACTCCATATCATCCACCGTCGTCCCCACGTCCTCCGCCGTGACGTACCGCCCACCCAGGGACTCGACGGCCCGGCCGTGGGCCCGGAAGATCATCTCCCTCCGCTTCGTCTTGTTGTCCCCGATGATCACCGACTTACCACCCCCCAGGTTCACCCCGGCGATGGCCGCCTTGTAGGTCATCCCCTCCGCGAGCCTGAGGACGTCCACCACGGCCTCTTCCGTGGCCGAGTAGTTCCAGAACCGGGTACCTCCCAGAGCTCGCCCCAGGGTGGTGTCGTGGATGGCGATGACTCCTCGGTACCCGATGCCGGGATCGGACCAGAAGACGAGTTGCTCGTGGCCGCCGGCGTCCATCTTCTCGAAGACGTTCATAAGGGCGACTCCTCCTTCCGTCCGTTCCTGATCGAAGGGGCCGCACACCACGGCCCCTCGAAGTCCTCCCTCACCCGTCGGTACCGGCCAGATCCCGGAGCACCTCCCGGGAGATGACGTGGCGCATGATCTCGTTCGTACCTTCGTAGATCTCGGGACCCTTCGCGTCCCTCATGAGCTTCTCTACGGGGTAATCACGCATGTACCCGTAGCCGCCGTAGATCTGGACGGCTTCGTCGCTCACCCACATGGCCGCCTCGCTGGCCGTTAGCTTGGCCATGGCCGAGAGCGCGTTCGGGGAGGGAAAGCCCTCCGGCCCCTCCTGGGAAATCCGGCGGGCGGCGTCATGGGTCAGGGCCCGGGCGCCCGAAATTCTGGACGCCATCCCTGCGAGCTTCTCGCGGATCGCACCGAAGTCGGCGATGGGGGTGCCGAACTGCTCTCGCTCCACCGCGTAACCGGTGGCGTGCTCAAAGGCCGCCTGGGCGATGCCCAGGGCCTGGGCGGCAATGCCCACCCGCCCGACCACGAGCGACCGCATGGCGTAGCGAAAGCCCCGGGCCGGATCCCCCAAGAGACCGTCGTCGGGGACGAAAAGGTCCTCGAGGTGGACCTCCACTGTCTCCGAGGCCCGAAGCCCGAGGGTCCTCTCCCGTCTGCCCACCCGGTACCCGTCCGACCCGCTCTCCACCAAGAAAGCACCGATGCCGTCGGCTCCCGAGGCATCCTGGTCCGTTCGCGCAAAAGCCAGGACCAGTCCGGCTCTCGCCCCGTTGGTCACCCACCGCTTCGTCCCGTTCAGGCGCCAGCCGCCCCCTTCCCGGACCGCCTTGGTCTCCAGGGCCGCTGCATCGCTACCCGCGTCGGGCTCCGAGAGAGCGAATGCCCCCAGCACGTCTCCCGACGCCAGCTTCGGCAACCAGCGTTCCTTCTGTTCCTCCGATCCATGCCGGAGGATCGCTCTCGCCACCGGCCCGTTCTGGATGGCCACCGTCAGGGCCACGGACGCGTCTCCCCAAGCCAGTTCCTCCAAGGCCATGGCGTAGGTCACCGGGTCCAGGTCCAGCCCCTGGTATTCCTCCGGGATCAACATCCCCATGAACCCCAGCTCGGCCACCTTACCGAAGATCTCGTCGTCCAACTCCCGCCGGGCATCCCACTCGGCCGAAGAGGGCCGGATCTCTCCCTCGGCGAACTCCCGGGCCATAGCCCGGATCTCGAGCTGCTCCGTGGTCGTCATGGCGATTCTCCAGGCCTCAGGCGTCGTAGGTGTAGAAGCCACGGCCCGACTTCCGGCCCAACCAGCCGGCGGCCACGTACTTCCGCAGGAGGGGACAGGGGCGATACCGATCATCCCCCAGCTCCCGGTGCAGGACCTCCAGGATGTTCAGGCAAGTGTCCAGCCCGATGAGGTCGGCCAGCGCCAGGGGTCCCATGGGGTGGTTCATTCCCAGCTTCATGACGGTGTCGATGGCCTCGGGTTCCCCCACCCCTTCCATGAGGCAGAAGATCGCCTCGTTGATCATGGGCATGAGAACCCGATTGGAGACGAACCCCGGAAAGTCGTTCACCTCCACAGGGGTCTTGCCCATCCTCTCGGACAGCTCCACCACCGCCCGTGTCGTCTCGTCGGAGGTGGCCAACCCTCGGATCACCTCCACGAGCTTCATCACGGGCACCGGGTTCATGAAGTGCATCCCCACCACCCGTTCGGGTCGCTCGGTCCGCCCGGCGATCTCGGTGATCGAGATGGATGAAGTGTTGCTGGCCAGGACCGCGTGGTCCGGGGCCGACTCGTCCAGCTCCTTGAAAATCGCGTACTTGAGCTCCGCCTTTTCGGGAACCGCCTCCACGGCCAGATCCACGTCCTTCACCCCTTCCACCGTGGACGTGGTCGTCCGGATTCGGGCCAGCGCCTCGTCCCTTTCGGCTTCGGTCATTCGTTCCTTGCGGACCTGCCGATCCATGTTCTTCTCGATGGCCTTCAACGCCTGGGCGAGTTGATCCTCGGAAACGTCCACCAGGCGAACGTCCAAGCCGGTGAGCGCGGCCACGTGGGCGATCCCGTTGCCCATGGTTCCCGCCCCCACCACTGCAACACCATCCATACTCATCGATTCTCCCATCCGTTGTTCACTCTCGGCCTCCGAGGGGACCCGTCGAACTCCGGCCCTGGAGCTCGGACCCGTCACCCCGGTTTCGGTCCTCCGTTCCCCCGAGCGTCCCTTCCCGGCTCTTCCGGCGCATCGTGATCGGGGGGGAGCACCCGACCCTCCGAACCCTCCTCCGTCCCGTCCGTCCGGGCGTCCCCGCCCCCGGCAGGCCGAGGCCCTTCCCCCTTTCGCCACGCCACCACCACAGCGGCGGCCAGGACCACCCCCGCAGCCACACCCCCCTCCGGGCCGAAGGGCCCTCCGGAGACCCACACCGCCCCGGCGGTGTCCAACCGGAGAAGTGGCCGCTCCACCAGGTGCAGGCCGCTCACCGGAAGCCCGAACAGGGCGCCGAGACACCAGTTCCACCCGAGATGGGCCCCGATGGGGACCCAGAGCCCCCCGGTTCGGAGGGCCACGATGGCGAAAAAGGCCCCGGCCAACCCGATGTTCACCAAAGCCACGCCGGTGACTTCGGGGTTCCCCCCGTGAAGGCCGGCGAACAGCCCGGAGGTCAATCCCACCGCGGGGCCACTCCCCCATCCCCAGACCAGGATCTGGAGCCCGTAGCCCCGGAAGAGAACCTCCTCGCCTGCGGCCGGAAGGGTGAAGAGGGCGATCCCGGCCACGAGCCCTTCCAGGCCCGAGGACCAGGACTCGACCCCTCGGATCCACTCGATCCCCCCCGCGACGGCCACCAAACCCACGACTGCGGCGGCCAGGCCCACACCCAGGAGGAGGCCATTTCCCAGGCTTCTGACGACCCCGGCGTCCAAACCCAGTCCCACCGCCTCCCAAACCTTTCCCCGGCGGGGGAGGAGGAGCAGCGATGGCAGGATCCCAGCCGCCAGAAGCACCAGGCCCAGGGCCGGGACCCCGCCCCCCTGGGCCAGGGCGCCTCCGGCCACCACGACCGCCGATGCCAGAGCCAGAAAGGCGACGAACCGGAGGAAAGTCCCCAACCGGTCGCCCGCCTCCACACCCAAAACGGCCCCGGGGTCACGCACGGCCCGGGAATCGACCCCCGAGCGCATCCCACGCGTCCGGAACCCTCTCCAGGACCTTCTTCAGGCCCGCTCCACCGAAAGGGCTACGGCGTTCCCTCCACCCAGACAGAGGGAGGCCAGGCCGGTCTCTGCATCCCGGTCCTCCATGGCCCCCAGGAGAGTGACCAGGATACGGGTGCCGGAGGCCCCGATGGGATGGCCCAGTGCCACGGCTCCCCCGTGGACGTTCAGCCGCTCCCGATCGATTCCCAGCTCCCTTATATCCGCAAGGACCTGGACGGCGAACGCCTCGTTCAGCTCCACGAGCTGCCAGTCGTCCACGCTTTTCCCCTCCTTCTTCATGAGGCGGGTCACGGCCTCTATCGGTGCGAAGAAGAGGTCCCGGGGCTCCGTGCCCCCGGAGGCGTACCCGGTCACCACCGCCCGGTGCTCCAATCCATGGGCCCGAACGTACTCCAGGGAGGCCACTACGATGGACGCCGCACCGTCGTTCAAACCCGGAGCGTTCCCCGGCGTCACCACGTGCTCCTCGATGTCGTCGGGTGCGTCTCTTGCGAAGGCGGGACGCAGGCGAGCCAGGCCCTCCAGCGAGGTGTCGGCCCGAGGGGACTCGTCCTTATCCACCACGGACACCCCCTTTCGCCCCTCGATCTCCAGGGGGACGATCTCCCTGTCGAACTTGCCTCCCTCCATGGCGGCCACCGCCTTCTGGTGGGACTCGAGGGAAAAGGCGTCCGCGTCCTCCCGGGAAATACCGGCCTTGGCCGCCGTATATTCGGCGTGACCGCCCATGTGGCAGTGCCCGAAGGAGCACCAGAGCCCATCGTGGATGAGCCCGTCCTGGATCTTCCGGTCGCCGAACTTCACCCCGTCCCTGTGACCCCGGAGATAGTACGGAACGTTCGACATGGACTCGAATCCGCCGGCCACAATGAGGCGGGCATCACCGGTCCGGATGGCCTGGGCCGCCAGCATGACCGCCTTGAGCCCAGAACCGCATACCTTGTTCACCGTGACCGCGGGGACGGAGGCGGGAATCCCCCCGTGGATGGCCGCCTGCCGCGCAGGCGACTGCCCGGCCCCCGCCGAGACCACGTTCCCCATGATGACTTCATCCACGTCGTTCACGTCCACGCCGGACCGCTCCACCGCGGCCCTCACGGTCCGCGCCCCCAGCTCCGGCGCTTGGAGGGGGCTCAAGCCTCCCAGGAATCTGCCGATGGGGGTCCGTGCGCCGCTCAGCAGGACCGGTGTCCTGGCGTCGTCGCTCATATCGTCTCCCGATCTGTTTCGGATTCTTGGCACTGAAGGGAAGGTGCTGCTTCCCCGGCGCCGGGCTCCCGACGCCGGGGAAAGATAGAAAAAAGGCGTCGGGAGGTCACCACTTGGCTCGGAAAGGCCCGGATGGCGGGGACTCCGGCCCCGCCGGTGTACCGGCAACGTTCCGAGCTTCCGCCGAGGCCGGGAGGCCAACCGGGCCAACCGATCGGCAGGGGGCTCCGATGGCCGCGGCAGCCTGGTGGAGGAGGGGTTTTCCCACGGGGCGGACGGTCCGCGTGAACTCGCCCGTGCGCTCCACCAGCGGCCGAAGGGTTACCCTCGGGGGGACGGCTCCCCTCCGGACGACGGTCGGGCCAGCCCAGGCAAGTCGGAGAGTCGGTCCACTCCAGCGGTCCGGGCTCGCTCCAGAAGGTCGAGAAGCACCTGCGCCGTAGCATCCGCATCCCCCAGCGCCCGGTGCCGGGACGCCACCGGAACCCCCAGGTGCCCAGTCACCGTATCCAGGTCGTGACGGCGGATCCCCGGAAGGAGGCGACGGGCCAGCCTTACCGTACAGAGCCGGGGACCTTCCGGGGCCTCCTTCCCTGCTCGAGCCAGCTCGGCGGACACGAACCGCCAGTCGAACGGGGCGTTGTGGGCCACGAAGACCCTTCCCTCGAGCCGACGAAGAAGCTCCGGCGCCACCTCGTGGAAGTGGGGGGCCTGTTCCACCATCCGGTCCGTGATCCCGGTGAGAGCCTGGATTCGGCGAGGAATGGGCCGGCCCGGGTTGACCAGGGTGCTGAAGGAGTCCACCCGTCCACTCCCTCGCACCTCCACCAGTGCTACCTCCGTGACCCGATGGCCGCTCCGGGGACTCGAGCCGGTGGTCTCCACATCCACCACGGCGTACCTCAGATCCCCAAGCCTCCTGCCTCCCAGGGCGGCGTCGGGGACGAGACTCCAGCGACCAAATCCGTCTTCACGGAACCGGGCATCCGTCCCCAGGAGAGTCCTCAGAACCGACTCAACCTGCGCGCGGGGTCCGCTGAGGCCCAGGACCTGCCGGGCAAGCTCGGTACCCTCCATGGAGCCGGTTTCCAGGAGTCGAGCGCTCCGCCGGACCAGGGATTCTCTCCGATCCACGGCCCTTACGCGGAGGAGTCCTCGCGAGGGTGGTTCATGAGGGCATAGGAGAGGGCTTCCAGCTCCACCGCCATGTTCACGTGGTTCACCACCACGTCCTCCGGCACGCGGAGTTGCACGGGAGCGAAGTTCAGGAGGGCTTTGACCCCCACGGACACCACCCGCTCCGCAACCTCCTGCACCGCTCGGCCGGGAACGGCCAGGATAGCGATTTCCACTTCGCTCTCCCGGAGCACGTCCTCCAGCTCCGAGGCGTGTCGGATTCGGACTCCATCCCACAGACGACCCACCTTCCGGGCGTCCGTGTCCACTACGGCCACGATCTCGAACCCTCTATCCCGGAAGTTCGGGTATTCGAAGAGAGCCGCCCCGATCCGGCCGGCGCCGACGAGGGCCACCCGCCACGTCCGGGAAAGGCCCAGAATCTTCCGAATCTCCCGCGAGAGGAGGGGCACCGAGTACCCGAGCCCCCGTTTTCCGAAGGACCCGAAGATGGAGAGGTCCTTCCGCACCTGGGCCGCCGTGGTCCCTCCCTGGTGGGCCAGCTCCTCCGAGGAAACGGTTGCCACTTCCGCCTCCCCCAGCTCCTCAAGAACCCATAGATAGAGGGAAAGCCGGCGTACTGTGGACTCGGACACCTTGCGGGACGGTTCCGTCACGACCTCGGGTGGGGTTTTCGGGGGCTTGTGAACTCCGTCACAATCTTACCGGTCCGGACCGGCCCCCGTCAACGCAGGCGGTGGACCGGCTCCCTACCCGACGGACTCCTGGGGAAAGAGCCTCCGGCTCAGCCCCACGAAGGTGGCCGGGGAAAGGGCCTCCGGGCGGAGGTCCGGGTCCACGCCCTCTCGTTCCATCGCCCGGGCCGCCGCTTCACCGGTGGACGCCAAGTCCGGGTGGTCCCGGAGGATCTTGCCCATCTTCTTCCGGCGCCATTGGAAGCAGGAGCGTACCAATCGGCGAAGTCCCTCCTCCTCCTCCCGCCCCAACGCCTCAGGTCGAAACGGGACGATCCGGACCACCGAGGAGTCCACCCGTGGCCGGGGTCGAAACGCCGTCCGGGGCACCTGGAGCACGCGCTCCACACGAGCCACCGAGCGCACCCCTACGGTCAGGGCGCCGTACTGCCGCCCACCGGGTTCAGCCAGGATGCGGTCGGCCACCTCTCGCTGCACCATGAGGAGGGCCGAGCGGGGGCGTGGCCGCCGGAGGAGATGAAAGAGAAGGGGCGCCGTGATGTTGTAGGGGATGTTTCCCACCACGGTCAGCCGTTCCGGATCCTCGCTCAAGGTGGCCGGATCCGTCGCCAGGATGTCCCCGTGGATCACCCGGATCCGGGGGTCGTCCTGGAACCGGTCCTTCCAGTCCCGGGCCAGAGCGTCGTCCAGCTCCACGAGGACAAGCCGGATCTCCAGCTCCAGGAGATGCCGGGTGAGGGCCCCTCGTCCGGGCCCGATCTCCAGAACCTCGTCGCCCGGTCCCACCGAGGCCTCCTGGACGATTCGCCGCTGTATGTTTTCGTCCACCAGGAAGTTCTGGCCCAGCGAGCGTTTCGGCCGGGGCTGGGAACGGCTCATCCGAACGAAGGTTCCACGGTCCGGACTCCCGTTCAGACCTTGAGCACGATGGCCGTCCGGTCGTCTCCGTCGGCCCGCCCCTCTTTGGTGGAGTCCTCCGGAGGGGGCTGAAGGTCGAAGAGGGCTTCCACCACCTCCTCCGGGCTCCGCTCCCGATTTCGAACGGCGGTCTCCAGCACCCGCTCCTCTCCCTGGCGCCGGTCCGGCGTCGGAAGGTACTCGAAGAGACCGTCGGTGAAGAGGAGGAGGAGGTCCCGTTCCGTCTCCCACCGAACCCGCCTCTGCTGGTAGGAGCCGCCGCCGAGTATGCCGATGGGCGGGTCCATGGCCGAGAGGCGCTCGTGGGTTCCGTCGCCTCGGACCAGAAAGGCGTGGGGGTGGCCGGCGTTCGCGTAGATCAGATTCCCCTCCCCAGGGTCCACGATCCCGTAGAAGAGCGTGAGATACATCTCCGTGCTCTCCAGCTCGTCCCGGAGGGCTTCGTCCATGGCGCTCAGAACCCGGTCGGGGGTTCCCACTTCAGAGGCGTAGATCGTGGCGGCACTCATCCCCAGCGCCATGATCAGAGCCGCCGGAAAGCCGTGGCTGGAGACGTCCCCTATCATGATCCCGAATCGGCCCCTGGGGAGACGGAAGAAGTGGTAGAAGTCACCGCCCACCGACTCGGCCGGTTCCACCCGGGCCGCCACCCGGGCGGGGTCGAAGCCCTCCAAAGAGGGGAGGAGCTTCATCTGGAGATCGTGGGCCAGTTCCATCTCTCGGGCCACCCGCTCCTGGACCAGGCTCTCTCGGACAAGTCGGTTGTTCTCCAGGGCGGCTCCGACCTGGCTCGCGATGGCCGAGAGGAGCTTCTGGTCGCTGGCCGTGAACCTGCCCCCTTTCCGGCGGCCGATCAGGTTCACCACCCCCACGGTCCGCGGGGTCCCCTTTGGCGGAGTGTAGCGGACAGGGACGGCCAGAATGGTGTCCCCTTCCCCGGTATCCTCGGCCCCGAGCCGCCGGACTCCCTCCTCCCCCGAGAGGATCATGGGCCGACCCTCGCGGAAGACCTCGGCGGTGATCGCCTGGGGGTGATCCGGGCTCACCGGCCCTTCCCACCCATCCTCCCCCACCGAAGCCACCAGGTGCAGCAACCCGTCCCCCGGCCGGTGGACCCAGAGGGATCCTCGGCGGGCTCCCATGACGTCACAGACCTCCCCCAGGATGAGGTGAGCCGCCTCCTGAAGGCCCAATAGGGAGCCCAGGGTCTCGCTGATGGAGTAGAGGAGGTTGATCTCCTCGTAGCGCTCCGAGACCTCATAGGTGAAGAAGCGGATTTCCTCGGCGTGATCGTAGAGTTGTTCGAGGGTGGTGCAGAGGACCTGGAACGCCGACGGGATCACGGCATCCGCTTTCCCGGGTGCCACCAACTCCAGGTTCACGTCCCCTCGAGGAGAGAGGCGATGGCGAAGGACGGCCTCCCCGCCCCCGACAGCTCCCGTCTCGGGAGGGCCGCCCGATGTGGGGGCCTGCGGCCAGAGGACCGTCCCCCCGCCATTTTCCGGGTCGGCTACCCGAAGCTCCAGCCCCGGCAGGAACGCGGACCGGAACTCCTCCAAGATTCGCCGGACCGCCCCCGGGACCAGCTCCCGAGGGGAGCGGTCCTCGGTCATGCCTCCGCCGGTCCTCCGTTCCGCTCGTCGGATGGGAAGCGAAGGACGAAGGTGACGGAGTTCCCCGTGTCGTTGAACGAAACCTCGTCCATGAGCTCCTGCATGAGGAAGAGGCCGCGGCCGCCGATCTTCTCCAGATTCTCCGGGATCGTGGGATCCGGAACGGACTGGGGGTCGAAACCGTCGCCTTGATCGGTCACCTTCACGGTGACCCGACGCTCCCGTACCGCCACCTCGAGCCGGACCCGCTTCCGAGGATCCCGCCCGTTCCCGTAGAGGATGGCGTTGGAGAGGGCTTCGGCCAACCCGACCCGGAAGTGGACGTACTCCGTGCGGGCCCGCTCGTGACATGAGGGGCAGCGGGCGGCCACGTACTCCACCACGTCCTCGATGGCGTGAAGATCGTTGGGTACGTCGAGAACCAACTCGGTGTTCATGACCGATCCATGCTCCTCGAACGGTGATGGATGAGGTCCCGGCCCGAAGAGCTCGAGCCGGGCCCGGAGGCGCCCTCGGCTCAGAACTCCTGGAGCACCTCTTCCTGGCTCTCGCCGATGCGGAAAAGGGTGTCCAGCTTCGTGAGCTCGAAGAGGGTCCGGAGATCCTCGTTCAGGCTGGCGAGGCGGAGCTCGCCTCCCTGCTCCCGAATCTTCTTGGAGAGGCTCACCAGGACTCCGAGTCCCGACGAGTCGATGTAGCCGGTGTTCGTGAAGTCGATCACGAACTTCCGCTCTCCCTTTTCCAACTCGTCCAGGACCTTTTCCTTAAGCTCCTGCCGGTTGCCGACGATGAGCTGGCCGTCCACGTCCACCACCGTAACATCGCCTTCTTTCTTCAAATGAAAGGCCATCGTCGCTCCGTAATCCTCATCTCTCGCGGCCCGTCCCGGAGACCGAAGGTTGGCTCCGGGGCCGGCGGGCATCCTTAGATTTTATGCAAAGCGCCTTGGCTCGCCAAGAAACCGGGCCTCACCGAGTCTTCGGGCGTCCGATGCCAGAAACCCCCCACGGGGACCAGGGTTCCGACGCCCGAGGGGGCCGGGTCAGCCCGCCATGAGGGCGGTGATGCAGGTCACATCCACGATCTCTTCCGGCCCGGCGCCCCGGGACAGATCGTTGCAAGGTCGGCGGAGGCCCTGGACGATGGGACCCACGGCACCGGCGCCGGCCAGACGCTCCACGAGCTTGTAGGCAATGTTGCCGGCGTCCAGGTCGGGGAAGACCAACACGTTGGCGTCGCCCCCGACCGCCGAGTGGGGCGCCTTCCGTCGGGCCACCTCCTGGATGAGGGCCGTATCCGCCTGGAACTCCCCGTCCGCCGGAGTCCCTGGCTCCATATCCCTGAAGATCTCCAGGGCCTCACGGACCTTCGTGACCGACTTTCCTTCGGCGCTCCCCTTGGTGGAGTAGGAGAGGAAGGCCACCACCGGTGAATCGCCCACCACCAGGCGCCGGGCCCGGGAGGCGCCGGCGGCGATGTGAGCCAACCGTTCGGCGGACGGATCGGGAATCACCGCACCGTCGGTGAAGGTGAGGATCTCCTCCCCTCGACCCCGGAAATCGCGGGTCACCATGTAGAAAGAGGAAGAGACCACTTTGATTCCCTGCTGGGTCCCCACGCACTGGATGCCGGCACGGAGTACGTCCCCGGTGGAGTTCACGGCGCCCGCCACCGAGCCGTCCACTTCCTCCAGCGCCACCATGAGCGCTCCCCGGAAGAGGGGGTCCCGGACCCGCTCCCGCGCCTCGGCTTCCGTCATCCCCTTGGCCCGGCGCCGATCCAGAAGGGCTCGGACATACGGCCCCACGCCCTTCAGACTGCCCGGGTCCACCACCTCGAGCCCGTCCGGGTCCCCGCCCACGGACCCGAGGGCGCTCCTGACTGCCTCGGGCTCGCCGAGGAGGACGGGTTCGGCGAGTCCCAGGCGCTGCACCTCGGCCACGGCCTTCAAGGTCCGGGGCTCGTCACCCTCGGGGAAGACGATCCGTCGAGGTTCCTTCCGGGCCCGCTTGCGGATCGCCTCCCGAAACGTCACAGCCCCTCCCCTTCGAGCCCCTGGGCCTGGAAACGTCGGAGCACCGAGGGGGAGACGAAGGAGGAAATATCCCCCCCCAACCGTGCTACCTCCCTCACGAGAGACGCGGAGAGAAAGGAGAAGTCTACGTTCGGAACCAGGAACATGGTCTCGAACTCGTTCCAAAGCTCACGGTTCATCTGAGCCATCTGGAACTCGTACTCGAAGTCGGAGACGGCCCGCAGACCCCGGATTACGAAGCGGCTTTCCCTGGAGCGGGCGAAGTCCACCAGGAGGCCGTCGAAGCTCGTGCATTCGATCCGTTCGTCGTCGGCGAAGACCTCCTCCAGCATCTCCAGACGTTCCTCCAACGAGAAATACGACCGCTTGGCCTGGGTCGGGGTGTGGGCCACCGCCACCACCACCTGGTCCGCGAAGCGGAGGGCTCGGCGGGCGATGTCCTCGTGCCCCACCGTCACGGGGTCGAAGGAGCCGGGATAGATGGCCACCATGGGGTCCAATCGGGTCATTCGTCGCTCGTGGCTATGGTGATGATGGTGTCCCCGTACCGCCTCTGCTCCAATCCCGCCAGGTCGGGGATCGAGTCGGTCCAACGATGCTCCACCCAGAGCGCCCGCGCAAACGGTACCTGCCGGAAGCGCTCCAGGAGGCGGGCGGCGTGCCCTTCCCCATAGGGGGGGTCGGCCAGAGCGATATCGAAGTCTCCGGCCTCCGCCCGGTCCAGGAACCGGTAGACATCCCGGGACAGGATACGGCAACGATCCCCGGCGCCCACCAGATCCACGTTCCTCCGGAGAACTCGCAGGGCCCCGCGGGCCCGTTCGACGAAGAAGACCTCCAGGGCGCCGCGGCTCAGGGCTTCCAGCCCCAGAGCTCCCGACCCGGCGAAGAGGTCCACGATCCGGGCTCCGGGGAGATCCGGGCCCAGGGCGGACATCCAAGCCTCCCGGACCCGGTCCGAGGTGGGCCGAATGTCTCGACCCTTCAGGGCCTTCAACCGGCGGCCCTTCCACTCCCCCGCGATGATCCTCATCCGCCCCCCGTCACCGTTCGGAGGTCCAGGAGCCGGGCCTGCAATGTCCGCCGGCCCCGGAACTCGTTTTCCGCCACCTGGAAGGCTGCGTCCACTCGGGCCCCCGTAACCGACTCCGGGGAGATCCGCCGGGCCAGACCGAAGCCGATGGAATCCACGGTCCGCTCTCCGTCCCGGAGCCGGAGCTTGAGGTGCCCGTTCCCCACTTCCCGGGCTTCTCCCACCACCTGTACCCCCCTCCGGAAGAACACGGGCCTCCGGTTTCCGATTCCGAAGGGACCCACGTAACGGAGGTAGTGATGGAGTTCGTCGGTGATCTCATGGAACGGGAGTTCCAGCTCCACCCGGAGCTGGGGTGCCGGCTCCCGACCGCCCAGGTGCTCCCGGGCCGTCTCGTTGAACGCCCTTCGAAAACCTTCCAGGTGATCCTCCCGGATGTCCAGGCCGGCGGCCTGGCGGTGGCCCCCGAACCGATCCAGGCCCGACGCACACGCCTCCAGGGCTTTGTAGAGGTGAAAACCGGGGATGGAGCGGGCGCTTCCCCTCCCCCGGCCATCGTCCATTGCGATGAGGACCGTGGGCCGGTGAAGCCTCTCCACGATCCGTGACGCTACGATGCCGATCACTCCCGGATGCCAGCCCTCCCCCCAAGCCACCACCCCGAAGTCCTTCTCCCTCCGGAAGCCTCGAGAGACCACCTCCAGCGCCTCGTCCAAGGTCCGATCCTCCTCCTCCCGGCGAAGCCGGTTCTCGTCCT